>DATIKU010000016.1 GCA_035477215.1 Spirochaetota bacterium
CGTGACATTGAAAAATTGCGCCTTCACCAGATCGTGGGCCGATGAGTCGCTTCCCACGCAGTCACCGTGATGGAACTCGGTGACCCGGTGCGACGAGAGGTATTCCGCCAGGGCTTCCTTCTGGTCGAAGGAGAGCACCGACCTGCGGGTGCCGGTAAATCCGATTTTCATTGCGTACCCCGGTGTGTGATGCGATGTATATGTTCAATATAGGGCCATCGGATGAGGAAAGGTAGCCCTTCAGGGTTTACCTTGGGCGGGTGAGAGGAAGGGAGGGTTGAAGCTAAACAAATTCCCGGGATACTCTGGCGCAACAGCCGCTCGAGCATAAGACTCGTAAAATCACAAGAACACGCCGGAAGGTTCAGGATAAGCATTATTGTCGCGGCACCTTGTTGGCATGCCGGACATCAATACCCCCACTCCTCATGCCGCACCGGCAGCCTGTTCAGCTGGTCCCGGAGGTACTTCCACTTCGGCTTATTCTAAATTTGAATGATGCCACTATAAATTCTTGTGATTGGTCATCATGGTCAAAAAAATTTGGAATTTATGTTATATATAAAGAAACAGAAGTATTTTATATTGGACGTGCATTAAAAGATAAATCATTCGGAGAAAGAATTGCATCTCATATGGGGAAAAAAATGAATGGATGTCTGTTTTTAAAGATAATTATTCATGGCTCATTCTATATCCATTTGATGAACAAGATGATTATTGGTCGGCAAGTTTAGAAATATTTTTATATGATAAGTTCGAACCCACTTTAAATATTAAGAGAGGATAATTTTATGAATAGTTTAAAAACGAATATGTGTTTCTTTTTCATTTTTTGCTTTGTTTATGTTTATTCGCTAAATCATTAAATTTAAGTATCTATTCAGCACACGCAGGCATAAAAGGCCTGTTTTCGAAGAGACCCTGCAATGCATCGAGGACATTTTCGTTATGTTTCTTCGCTGTTGATATATAGCCTCGTATCCGGGCGAAAAACATACCGCCCTCAATGCTTCTGAAGCAACCTGATATTTTCTGTTACACCTTCACCATTCTCAGATCCCTCTCGGCCTGGTTGTTATCGAACGGTATTGAAAAGTCTCGAACGAATCCAAGAATGCCGACTTTATAATCCCTCAGGCGCTCAAGAAGATTTCGCGGTTTTGATTTTTTCTTCCTGCCCCGCCGGGGAGGACCTTCGCTTTTCTGTGGATTACATCGGAATCCTTTCAATAGTATCCGGTCGTATTCATCCTCAATCATATTGGTCGTGACTTCGTTCAACCGCACCGACCGCGTATCGACTTTTTTCTTGGCCCGCACCAGTAAATTAATCATTTCCAGCGGCCATTTTTGTCCGAAATCCTCATGAATGGCCGTCAATTCCCGTAAAATATGGGCGTTGCAAAATACATGATCGCATTCATATGAAAGATAAGAACTCCAGAAATCATGCATCAGAAGACCGTGATAGGTGGGGATAATCCCCATCTCCTCTATCGCTTCTTTCCCGCGTTTCGCATGGAAACCGAAATAGGTGAACCTCTCATTCGACAACACATGCAGCCAATTCAACGAACCGCTTCGAAATGCACCCGTTTCATCGGCATGCAGGAGAGGTTGTTTTTTCAAGAGGGCTTTAATCGCCTCCTCCGGCTTCTCTCCCGCTTCATACGCCTGGCGATTGGTGTTATATATTGTACCGGTGCTGATCCTAATGCCGAAAAGGTCCTTCACCAACTCGGCAGTCCGCTCATAGGGGATAAGCTGATACTGGCTCAAATAGGCGATGAATCCCTTTATCCTGCTCCCGTACCGTGCCGGCAGGCCGGTTCATGATACTGAGTCTTGCCGCGGACATAAAGGGAGCGGGCTTCATCAGCTCGATCTCGTTCAAGTTCAATGGATACCATGCCTCAACATTCAGGGAAAAGCTCCGTGTTCTGCATACGCCGATGAGACTGAATGGACTTTATATGCAGTACGTATGGCACAGCGGGAGGGCCATGTAAAGCAAAAACTGGTGGACAGGGGCCTTTCATTGCGAGGGACTTGTTTCATGTGTGAACTTCCGAGAATATGCCGTATGTCGGTAGGAATCGTGCCCTGGGGAGAGAGTATTTTCCTTGATATTAAACGGTTTCCGGTATTGGGCTTTTTGACCGGGAAGCAGTGACTTTTCCGTGAAGGACGCTTCCGATATCAGCCGTTGTGTCCCGGAATTTTTTAATGGAAGGCGACGAAGCTTGCTTTATATTTAAGAAAATACTATAATTGATGAATTTCATTGATAAAAGTAACAAATAGAATAAACGCACTATCCCTTATGATTTCATTGGTTTTTTTGTTTTCGGCGAATACCTTAAGGGCGGATGACCTCTTTACCGGCGATATCTATCTCGCCGGGACCAACAAGGGCCAGCTGATTTTTATTCAGAAAAACAGCGTCCTGAAAAACGGCGATCAGGTGATACTGAGACATACCTACACCAGGCCGAACGGGGACCTGGCGGTCCAGGAGGATGTAATCTTTGAAAAGGACAGCTTCGTAAAGTATCTGGTCGAATTCGATCAATCAGACTGCGGTTGTTTCCTCGACAGGAAGGGGAACAAACTTCTCTTCGGCTTCACCAGGGGTGATACAAGTAAAAAGGGCGAGGCAAACTACACATCCAATCTTGTTATGGGGCCAACGCTTACCCGTTTTGTACACGGAAACTGGAAGGGCCTGGTGCAGGGAGAAACGGTTTTCTTTTACCTGCCGGCCATGTCGCTGCAGCGTATTGCCCGTTTCAGGATTTCTAACAACACCGAATCCCCCTGGAACCGTGCCGGTGTCATTGTACTCAAAATGGACCTGGCGAATGTCTTCCTGCGTGGTTTTCTGGACCCGGTGGACCTTGTTTATGACCTGCGCACTAAACGACTGGTGGAGATACATGGCAAGAGCCTTCTGCAGAGAAGGGTAAATGGAAAAATCGAGAATCCCGTGGTGGATATCTACTACCGCTACAGCAACTGAGGTGACAGGGGCCGAGTCCCCATATCAATAAAAGGAATAAATGATGGAATCAGTGTGGAATTTCATTAAGGAAAATGTCTGGTTTATTCTTTTTTTTGTCTGGGGCCTGCCCCTGGGAATATACCGGAGCAAATTCAGGAAGATTGTATATCAGACCGACAGCTGGACTATCAATATCCTCCCTTATTTCTGGAAGGAAACGAAGGCCCTGGTGGGCACCATGTATCCCGAGAACCGGGAGTATATAAAGTTCAGGAATTTCTACAGGCTATACCTGGGTATATACGCGGTGCTCTTCGCCTTATGGTGCTTTTTGTATTAAGCCGAGCACCACGGGATGAATGATGTGTATTGGTGTACAAGATTGCCCAATGAACATTGACCTGACGGCACCGGCAGAACCGCTTCCGGTTGATGACAGATGAAAAAGGAGAAACATAATGAAAAAGTATGATATACAGTCATATGCCGGAACTGTCATCGCGGTACTTGTCGCTGTCGGCATTGCACTTGCCGGCAGTCAGGATAGCGTGGCGGTATTCGGAGGTCTCCCTCTCTTTGCCCTCTGCATCGCAATTGCCTTCGCCATTCAGTGGGTCGTCTATGTCCCGTCCTATATCGCAAGAACCGAGAAATTCTATGACCTGACCGGCTCTTTCACCTATACGGCCGTTATTCTCATCGCGCTCCTTATGACGGGTCGCTTTGATATTCGGTCCCTGGTTCTCACGGGGCTGGTGCTTGTATGGACATTCCGCCTTGGATTTTTCCTTTTCAGGCGTATCATAAGGGCCGGTGAAGACACCCGTTTCAGGGAGATCAAGGGCTCGGCAAGCCGCTTTCTCATGACCTGGACGATACAGGGATTATGGGTGAGTTTTACCGCGGCGGCGGCCCTGGCGGCGATTACCGCACCGCACGACGTGGAGTTCGGGATCGTTGGAATTATCGGTTTGAGTGTGTGGATTGTGGGCTTCGCCTTCGAGTCGATCGCGGACTACCAGAAAAGCAGGTTTACCGCGGCTCCGGGGAACAGTGGGAAATTCATCAATAAAGGGCTCTGGTCCATATCCAGACATCCTAACTATTTTGGAGAAATAGTGATATGGATCGGCATCGCCATAATCGCCTTTCCGACCCTCGAGGGCTGGAGACTGGTCACCCTGATTTCTCCCGTCTTTGTAGCCATACTGATTACCCAGATCAGCGGGGTTCCCTTGCTTGAAAAATATGCCGATAAGCAATGGGGCGGACAGGATGATTACCAGGAATACAAGAGGACCACTCCCGTACTGATTCCGAAACTGCCGTTTATGTAGGAGGGATGATGCGATGAAAAAAATTATGGTTATTCTGGCGGGCTCCGTCCTTTTCTTGTCATGCTCTTCGGCTCCGACTATTGAAACCGTTGAGAAGGTTGATATTAATAGGTTCATGGGCAAGTGGTATGTTTTCAGCAACATCCCGACCTTTATTGAAAAGGGTGCCCATAATGCCGTTGAGTCGTATCGGCTTGAGAAAGATGGCTCGATTGCCACGACCTTCACCTTCCATAAGGGAGGATTCGACGGGCCCATGAAGACCTATAAACCGCGTGGTTTCATCCGTGATCCACAAAGCAACGCCATCTGGGGAATGCAGTTTATCTGGCCCGTTAAAGCCGAATATCTCATTATTTATCTCAACAATGATTATACTCGCACCGTCATCGGCAGAAGCAAGAGGGATTACGTGTGGATAATGTCACGAACACCGACGATCCCCGAAGATGAGTACGACTCAATTCTGGAATACCTGAGAAAGGTGGGATATGACGTTTCCAGGATACAGAAGGTGCCCCAACGATGGGATGAGTGACGAAAAAGCCATTCCTATTATTTTGAATCCTCCAGTCCCTTCTTGATGACGGACCTCACATGTTCTATAAGCGGTCCCATGTCGTCTCCGGGGAATTTGCTGATATCGACCGGTTCGTGAATCTTCATGGTGATGCGTCCCGGATAGAGATCCAGGGTTCCGGGAGGCAGTATTTCGCGGGAATTACATATCGTAATGGGGAGTATGGGCAGATCGAGTTCCCTGGAAATTACGAAGGCCCCTCTCTTGAACATGCCGATTTCTCCGTTCCGGCTCCTGGTGCCTTCGGGGAGCATTACTATTGAGGTCCCCTTCACGAGTTTCCTCTTTGTCGTTTCGAGGGTATCCTTCAGCGCTTCAGGGCTGGAACGGTCGATATAGATATTGCCTCCCACCTCGCCGGCGAAGCCGAACACGGGAACCTTGCGCAGCTCCATCTTCATGACCCACTTGATGTCGATTCCCAGCCAGCCGTAGAGAACGAGAATATCATAGTTGCTCTGATGATTGGCCACAACCATATAAGAACGGTTCCGGTCAATATTCTCTTTACCGGTGACATCGACAGCGATGGGCGTGAAAATGGCGGAGAAACGGGACCACCAGACACCGGTGGTCTTGTGGGCGATACGGTCGTTGGTCAGGAAGGCTATGATGACCCCGAGGAAGACAAAGACACAGGTCCCTATCAGAAAGAGGGGCATGAAGAAGAGCCATTTATATGGCTGGTACAATATATAGAGGAACCGGTTTCTCGTCTTTGCTCCCATTCTTTACACACCAGTACGAAAGGTTTCTTGTGTCTTGATAAATATAGTATAAAAAACAGCCGGGTAAAATAAAAAAGCGAAAATATCAAGGCCCTTGTAAAGGGGCTTTTTCCCGGAAGGAGAATACTTTTCTCAAGGGGAGGACTTCAGTTCAATCCCCGACATGTCCCGGAACTTTTTACTGCAGGGGGGACGCACATTCCTTGATATTTAAGCAAAACGCACAGCGCCCTGCCGGGGGCGAAGACCGGGAACGAGCTTCCCATACCTCGATTCCTCCGCGTCATGCATGCAGGTCCGGCGGGAGCGCCGGACTCCAGCTGACGATGGCACGCCGGTACCGGAATTTCAAGCGCTGTTAGGGTTATCTTCGCCCGGGACTCGAACGGCGGACCCGCGGGAAACGGCGGCGCCCCGAGGAGCCGTCAGACGCACACGGCTATAGACCGACCCCGGAGCGCTGTCTCACGTAATTTATCGCTCGAACACCTTAATCCCGCCGACCATGGTCATTAAAACCTTCATGTCACGCAGCCTGGCGGGATCGCGCAGCGGGTCATCCGACAGAATGATCATATCGGCGTATTTACCGGGCTCGATGGAGCCGAGGTCTTTTTCCAGGAAGTTCTGCCAGGCCGCGTCGATGGTGATGGCGCGAAGCGCGGTCAGCGTGTCGATGCGCTCTTCCGGGCCAAGGCTTTTCCCTCCTGCCGTCAGGCCGTTTACGGCGCTCCAGGCAAGCAGCCAGGGGTCCATCGGAACGACCGGGGTGTCGAGATGGATGGTAAAACGTACTCCCTTTTTTAAAGCTGTCCGCGCCGGGCTGATGCGGGCCGCGCGTTCCGGGCCCAGGAAAATTTCTCGATGGCGGTCGCCCCAGTAATAGACGTGGGCCGGGAAAAACGAGGGGGCATGCCCAGTTTCCCGGCGCGGTCGAGCTGATCGGCCCGCACCGTCTGAGCGTGTACAAAAATCGCGCGCGGGTCAGCCGCCCGATGGGCTTTCTGGGCGGCGGCGAAGGCATCGATGAAAACATCCATGGCGGCGTCGCCGTTGGTGTGGACCGCTATCTGCTGCCGGCCGCATGGTAGCGCATGACCGCCTCACGGAAATGCTTCTCATCGAGCGCGAGGTAGCCCCGAAATCCTTCCACGGACGGGCGATAATAGGGTTTGGACAGGCAGGCGGTGAAGGCCTGGATCGAGCCGTCCAGCACCAGCTTGAACGCTCCCCAGTAGAGGCGCGGTGTGTTCCCGGCTTCGATTTTAGCATCCAGTATATCCTGCGCCACGTCTTCCGCGGGCCAGACAACCAGACGCACCGGAAGGAGGTTCCTCCGGGCAAGAGGAACGATCGACTTGCGGTATTTATCGGTAAGCAGGCCGACCTGGGCCGTGGTCACGCCGACCGAGACATACTGGTGACCGGCTGCCTGCAGCAGGCGAAATGCCTCATGCAGGGGAAACTGCGTCGCCATGGCGGTCAGCTGCTTGGCGGCGGATTCGGCCACATACCCGGTTAAATCCCCGCCAACGGGATCCCGGCCGATTTTCCCTCCCGCGGGGTCGGGCGTCTCTCTGGTGATGCCGGCCAGCGCAAGGGCCATCGAGTTGCCCACCCCCGTGTTAGCGGAGATGTGAAGGACGAAAATCGGATGTTCCATGGAAATCGCATCCAGTTCCGCCCGCGTGGGATATTGTTTTTCGGCGATCATGGTGTCGTCGAAACCGAAGGCCAGGATCCACCGGCCCCGGGGAGTGGCGGCGGCTTTTTCGCGCAGGAGGGCATACCGTTCATCGAGCTTTTTAACGGCCCCGATGGGCGGACTGTTGAAGTCGACGGCCAGAAGACTCAGGCCTGAACCGGGGAAATGACTGTGGGGGTCGATGATGCCCGGCATCATGGTTTTGCCCTTCAGATCGACCACCCTGGTGCCGCTTTCTATGAATTTCCGCGCTTCCGAAACGCTGCCGACCATCAGGATGCGATCCCGCTCCACGACCACCGCCCCGGCGACGGCGCCCCGCGCATCCGTGGTCATGATCCGGCCGTTGATGAATGCCTGCCGGCAGGGCCGATAAACGTAGCGCTACAGAGGGCTTTAGTTCCCCGGTATTGCTTCGCTCATCGGACCCGCACGCGCTTTGGGAACCGGCCAGTTACTTCTCCGCCTCCAGCACCGCGTTCTTCACCCGGTCCATATCAGCCGGATAATGCCTCGACCCGAGCCACAGGAAGAAAGCCGCGAGGATACCGGAGAACGCCACGATGATGAGCGCCGTCTTCAGGCCGTCCGCGCCTCCTCCCAGCGCGTCGGAGAGGGCGCCCGCCCGGTTTTATCCTTTTCGACTCGTGCGAAAACGGACGACCGGCAGGCGCAAATGAATGGCGGCCGATAAATGCAACGAAGCGGCCGCGTGGGAAATGGAGTGCGATGAGTGTTTCTATATACGTCCCCAGTCAAATGGCGGACGGACATATTTACCAATCTGTCAACCAATTTTCCGCCGGATAACGCGGGCACCCGAATAGTCCGGGGTGAACCACAACCACCCCCATGCGCATTACCTTGACATCTCCGGACGGACCGGATACCGTATCCCCGTTTCGAGCCCTTACTTTCCGGCTTCCATTAAGGCCGATCGGGCGGATACATTCCGGTCTCGGACCCGGAAACACACTACCATTAGGCAGGAAGCCTATAATGCTCTACACCAAACTGGACCACGCGGATCTCAGCATTTCCAAACTCATACTCGGAACCTGGGCAATCGGCGGCACGCACTGGGGCCCCTACGACGAAGCGCGGGCGGTCGAGGCCATCGAGACCGCAATCGACCTCGGCATCACCACCATCGACACCGCCCCCGCTTACGGCACCGGCCACGCGGAAGAACTGATCGGCCGCGTTATTAGGGGAAAGCGCGAACGGGTCATCATAGCCACAAAGTGCGGTCTCGACATGGAGAACGGATTCAGACGCGACCTCACGCCCCCATTTATGGAAAAGGAGCTTGAAGACTCGCTCCGGCGCCTCGGCACCGACTACATCGACCTGTACCAGCCTCACTGGCCCGATCCCGACACGCCGGTGGAATATACCATCGAGGCGCTCGAGCGTTTCCAGGCCCGGGGGAAGATCCGCGCCTTCGGCGTATCGAACTTCAATGCCGCCGAGCTTACCGAGGCCCTGGCCTATGGACGGATTGCAAGCCTGCAGCCCCCGTACTCACTGCTGGAACGCGATATCGAGAAGGATATCCAGCCGCTCTGCGTTACCGCCGGTATCGCCATGATCCCCTATGGCTCCCTCGGCGCGGGCTTGCTTACCGGCAAGTACACCGAAGTGCCGAAGTTTAAAAAGGATGATGCCCGTTCGTTCTTTTATCGATTTTTCAATAAACGATACTGGCCCGGCGTTTCCGCCCTCGTGGATCTCTTGAGCAATACGGCCCAGGCCCATGGGGCCAGGCCCGGGCATGTGGCCATAGCATGGCTTTTAGGCCGCGACGGAGTGGCGGGAACGATCGTGGGTGCGCGCAACGCCGAACAGGTGCGGGACAACATGGGAGGAACGGAGATCGGGCTTTCCGCCGGAGAGGTGAGCGAGCTGGACCGGGTCTCGGCAGCGGTATACGATATCTGATCGAGGCGGGCTGCTCCATCGAAGCGCCGGGCGACCCCGTATATCCGGCAGGGCGGCGCCGACCCGGATGAACCCGCCCGTCCGGATTACCCGGCCGAAGCGACGGCCCGGCGCACCACCACCTCGCAGACACCGTCTCCGCGGTTGAGGTTTTTCGTATGGCGTACGTCGACGGCCGCGCCACTGCCGAAAAGCCCCCTGGCCAGCCCCTCGTAGGTCTGCACGGTGACGATGCCGCAATCCGCCACGCCCGCCTTCGCGATGGCCTTCTGCGTCTGGCAGTCGGTTACGCGCACGACGATCACGCCGTCGTTTACCTCCACGCTCCGACCCGCGATCCCCAGCACCTCGCCCAGGATATCGAGCGCGCCGAGAAAACCCTCCGGCCATACGGGTTCGGGGATGACGTTCTTCCGTAAATATTTGCCGAACACGTACGAGAACTGCGACCACGCCTCGACGTCCATCTCCCACGCCTCCTGAATGCCGTGCTTTTTAGCCAGCGAGAGAAACCACGCGCCGTCCATGCGCACGAAGGCGTACCGCGCTATTTTAAGGAGCTCTTCCGGCGGAAGCTTTAAGATTTCCATCACGCGAGCATCCCGCCGTCAACCACGATGGTCGCGCCGGTGGTGTAGCTTGCGAGGTCCGAGACGAGATAGAGCACCGCTCCCGCCATCTCGTCGGGCTTTGCCACGCGGCCCATCGGAATGGATGGCAGCACAAGTTTCAGGATGTCGTCGTTCGAAGTAATCGCCGCGGCGAATTTGGTGTCGGTGAGCCCCGGAAGGAGCGCGTTCACGCGGATGTTATATGGAGCGAGCTCCTTGGCGAACGACTTTGTGAGCGCGATCACCCCGGCCTTGGTTATGGAATAGATCCCCTGGAAGGGCGCGGGCCTGATGCCGTTCACCGAGGCCACGTTCACGATCGCGCCGCCGCCCGAATCCTTCATCATCTTCGCCGCGTGCTGGCTCATGAAGAACATCCCTTTCAGATTCACCGCAAAGGTCTTGTCCCACACGCTCTCATCCGCGCCCAGAACGTCGCCGAAGTAGGGGTTGGTCGCCGCGTTGTTGACGAGTATGTCGAGTTTCTTGTTGCGCTTTTTCACCTCGTCGAAAAGCGCGTTCACCTGCGCCATCTCGCCGGTATGGCAGGCTATGGCTTCGGCCGTGCCGCCGGCCTTCTTGATCGCTTCACCCACCTTTTTCAAATCGTCGATCTTGCGGCTCGCCAGAATGACCTCGGCACCGTACGCGGCAAGCGTCCTGGCGATCGATTCGCCGATACCGCGGCTCGCGCCGGTCACCAGCGCCGTCTTCCCCTTCAGGCTGAGTTCCATCATGCTCGTCGCACCTCCGTGGTTTTATCCTTTATGCGGCGCGGATCATTCCCGCCGCCTGAACCGCTCGTCGTCTTTAGCCTGTTCGTATATCTCGCGCGCCTTCGCGAGGAGCGTCTCCCGCGTGTTCATCTCCGGGCTGTCCAGCACCATCTCCAGAAGCTCGTTCAGGATATGGCCGATGATCGGACCCGGCTTCACGCCGAACTCGTCCATAACCGCATAGCCGTCGATGTCGAGGTCGCGCACGGTGATGGCGTTCTCGGCCTCTATGATCCGCTCGATCCTCAGGAGCAGCTCGCGGATGGGCTGCGGCAGGCCGTCCCGCATGCCGTTTCCCCGCCGGTCGGCCATTCGGATCTCAAGGATGTCTTTGAGGTTTTCCACGCCGACCTTCCGCATGAATCGCCGTACCGCGCCGTCGGTCCACTCGCCGGTGTAGTGGAACATGTGGTTGACCACCAGGTTCGTTACGCGCTCGATCTCCTCGTTTGAAAACTTCATCCTCTTCATGACGCGCCGCGCGATGCGCGCTCCGATCACCTCGTGGTTGTAGAAGGTGTACTCGCCTTCATCGGCCGCCCTCCGCGTCGGCACCTTGCCCAGGTCGTGTAGCAGCGACGCCAGTCGAAGCACCGGGTCGTTTTGGGGCGCGGCGTCGCAGGAATAGATGCTGTGATAATAGATATCGTGGAGGTGATACTTGTTCTGCATCAGGCCGTGGCTTGCGGCAAGCTCCGGGAGGAAAAGTCCCATGAGCCCCGATTCGCGCATCCGCTCGAAGCCTATGGAGGGAAGTTCCGTCTCGAGGAGCTTCACGAGCTCGTCGCGAACCCGCTCCATCGACACCATCGAAGCGACCTCCAGCGTCTTCGATATCGCGGCGAAGGTCTCCTCCTCGATGTCGAAATTAAGCTTGGCGGCGAAGCGGCAGGCGCGGAAGGTGCGCAGACCATCCTCCCCGAAACGCTCCATGGGATCCCCGATGGTACGGATGAGCCTGCGCTCTATGTCCGCGAGCCCGCCCACGTAATCGATGAGCTCCTCGGTCCGGACGTCGCAGGCGATGCCGTTGATGGTGAAGTCCCTGCGCCGCACGTCCTCCTCGAGAGTTTTCGAGAAGCTCACCTCCTCGGGGTGGCGACCGTCCATGTACTTCCCATCGGAACGATAAGTGGTCACCTCGTAGGCCTTCCCTCCCGAAAGCACCGAAACAGTCCCATGCCTGATGCCGGTCGGTATGACTTTTTTGAAGAGCCTGCGCACCTGCTCGGGGCGCGCGTTGGTGGCGAAGTCGAAGTCGTCGACGTCGAAGCCCAGGATGATGTCGCGCACCGATCCCCCGACCAGGTAGCACTCGAAACCGGCCTCGAAGAAGTTATCGGCGATACGGCGTATCTCCCTGTGCTTTTCCTTTGGAAGCTGTATCTTCATCAGTGGTGATTTCATGCATGGCGCTCTTCAGCTTTTCAAGCTCTTTGCCGGCCCGGGGCATCAGCGCCGTGGCGTATTCGGTGTACGGCCACCTGCTCGGGATGGCGAAAAAAACCCTGCCGCCGTTTCCAGCCTCCCGGCAGCGCCGCCCGACAGCGTCACAGGAGTTCTCCATATTGTTTAATTCCTCGACGATGAGGCCGCAGGAAATACCGTCAACAAGAATATCCGGCGCGAATTCTTTCTCGCAGCCCTTGTCGCTCACCCACGCGGGCCGCCCGTACTCGAAAAAGCGCTCCGGCGTGGTGAAAGGCTCGCAGAGGCATTTCTCGCGCGGCTTGCACAAATCGATGAAACCGAAATACCTGTCGCTTGTGTAATAATACCGTGCGGGCCCGGACAGCGCCTCACCGGGCACGTCCGAGAAGGAGTCGATCGTACGAAGCACCGCAGAGGGCGGGACATCCCGGAAAAGCGGAATATGGCCCAGGCTTCGGGCCGGTTCGACCACTGTAAGATAATTCAGGCCCATGAAGGGAACCCATCAATTGGTAATCTCGGAACCCGCCGACGGGCGCGCCGATATCTCCTTCGACGGCTCCGATTCGTGTCTGTGCGGAGTGTCGGGTCGATACGAATCGTAGGCGCTTACCGCGAAAAAGTACAGCACGTTATTCTTTAGAATGGGAAACGCAAGAAGCTTCCTTGGGTCAAGGGCCATGTTCTCCTGTATGAGTTCGTTGGTGACGTCGATCTCGATGTGGTTTCTTCCGGCCGCAAGGGCGTTGTCGATGCGCCTTCCGCCCGCCATGGCGATGATCCCGTCGTATTTCCCGGGCGAGGTACCGTAGTAAATCCGGTAACCCAGAATATCGTGCTCAACGTTTTTTCTCCATCTCAGGCGCACAACCGCGTCGCCGGTCTTCACCACCCCCACCATGATCGGCGGGCGCGGCGCGGGATCCAGCTGGTACTGGATCTCGGCGCCGTACAGGCGGGGCGAGTGGGCGCCGTCTGGAGAGGCGAGCAGGTGGGCCCGCCACTGATAGTATCTGCCGCGCAGGTAAAGCCCGTCCGTCTTTTTAAGAGAGATGTTGCGCTGGTTGTTCCCTATGCGGTACCACCGGGGCGCCTCTCCATTGCGGTCGAAGAGGTCGTCGCTTGTACGGAACTCCATCCAAATGTGCGTGTTGTTTTTAACCAGTTCCTCCCACTTGAACAGGAGCACCCTGGTCCCGGTGCCCGGGAAATTGTAAACGGGACTGGTCACCACTCCCTCGCGGTTTACCGGCGTCCTTCCGATGGCGCCTATGGCGCCGTAGCTTTTGATCGCCAGTTCCGTTACCTTTTTGAGATCGTCGATATGGCGATACGAGACGCGGAGTTCGTCGATTGCGCCAAAGTAGTTTTTACCGACAACGACCACCGGCAGGTCCTCACAGGCGAACGACGGCTCGTATACGTTGACGAAGGGCTCCCCGTTATCCGACAGGTAGACGACTTCCTGCTCCTCGCCGTCCACAAGCGAAGCGAGCTTGCCCGAGACGCGGTCGAAGCTGAGGGCGTAGTGGCGCCACTCCCCTTCGCTGAACGGACGCGCGCGGTTCAGGAACACGTCGACGCGCCGGCCGGCCGCGTCGCGGAAGAAGCGGTGGAGGCGGGCCACGACGCGCTTCCCCTTTAATACGATCTCGACGCCCTGCTTCAGCCCCGAGGCGTATCCCACGGAAGAAAACAGCACCGCGCCGTCCGAAAGCGACGCCGGCTGCAGCCGCATCTCGATCGTGAACGACCCCGCGTCGGCGCAGCCGCCCAGCCAGAGGTTTCGCTCGGGCCTAATCTCGACGCGGTGGCCGGTCTTGAAAAAATAGGCGCCCGCCCCGCCGAGCGTCCCGGCGCCGAGCATGGTCTCGAACCCGGCACGACGAATGATGTATTGCCCGCTGTCGTCCTTTACCATCTCCGGGGCGGGACGGTTGAATGACAGCACGAGGTCGGTCGTAGAGGGAATGCCGGCGTGGCGGTAGCTGAGATCTGCGACGGCGAAAAATCGCCGCTTGTTGGAGTCCGTGTCCTCCCGCACGTTATAAAGGTCCAGCCCCTCGCGGCCGAACTTTACCGTGTCGAACAGCTCCTTCGCCGCCGTTGCCAGAATGACAGCAACGATGACGAAAAGCGCGTATCTTAACATTTTTCCGGACATCAATTTCCAGGGCCAGGCCTTGTATTTCGGCGCGGTGCCGGACGGTCCGCCGGTGGCGCCGCTTTCTACCCGCCGCATTCTATCGCTTTGATCTTGTCCAGCCTTCGCTGGTGCCTCCCCCCCTCAAAGGGGGTCTCGATCCAGGTGCGCGTTATCGTTACCGCCTCGGCGTCTTCGGTGACGCGCGCGCCGAGGATGAGAATGTTGGAGTCGTTGTGCCGCCGGGACATTTCGGCCATGAAGGCATTTGTACACAGGGCGGCGCGAATGCCGCCGAACTTGTTGGCCGTTATAGACGCGCCGACGCCCGTGCCGCAGATGCCGATACCGCGGTCCGCCTCCCCCCGCTGCACCAGGCGCGAGAGGGCCCCGATGTGATCGGGATAGTCGGTCGACTCCTCGGAGAAGGCGCCTACGTCGATGAACTCGACGCCGGCGATGGAATTCTTGATTGTTTCTTTAAGCTTGAAGCCCGCGTGATCGGACCCTACGGCGATTTTCATGGCAACCCCGCATCATACTTATGCGCCGCCCGGCCGGACAAGGCGCGGACGCGCATCATGCGCGCCTGCGCCCTTCGACTTCATCCGTTAAAACTCCGCGTTCCTGGGCGTGCGCGGGAACGGGATCACGTCGCGTATATTCTGCATACCGGTGACGAACTGGACGGTTCGCTCGAAACCCAGGCCGAAGCCCGCGTGGGGAACGGTGCCGAATCGCCGGATGTCCAGATACCACGAGTAGTCATCCGGATTTAAACCGACCTCCCGCATCCTGTCAATCAAAACATCATACCGGCCCTCGCGCTCGCTCCCGCCGATGATCTCGCCGATGCGGGGAACGAGCACGTCCATGGCGCGCACGGTTTTTTCATCCTCGTTCAGCCGCATATAGAAGGCCTTGATCTTCCGGGGATAATCCACGATCACCACGGGGCTTTTAAATTTATTTTCGGTGATGTAGCGCTCGTGCTCGGACTGAAGGTCGTCTCCCCATACGACCGGGAATTCGAACTGCCCGGTCGATTTCCCGAGTATATCCACGGCTTCGGTGTAGGTGATCACCTCGAAGCGGGCGCCCGCCACGCCCTCCAGCATGTCGATGAGGCCCTTCTGTACGCGGTCGTTGAAAAAGGCCATATCCTCGGGGCAGCGCTCCAGGCAGCGGCGGATAATATGCTTCAAAAAGTCCTCGGCCAGTGCGATGTCGTCGGGAAGTTCCGCGAAGGCCATCTCGGGCTCTATCATCCAGAACTCGGAGAGATGGCGGCTGGTGTTCGAGTTCTCCGCGCGGAAGGTCGGCCCGAATGTGTATATTTTATCAAGGGCCGCGGCGAGGAGCTCGCCCTCCAGCTGACCGCTCACGGTGAGGCCGGTCTTTCGGCCGAAAAAATCCTTCGAATAATCCACCGATCCGCCTTCGACCGGAATGTTTAGCAGATCGAGCGTCGTCACGGCGAAGAGCTCGCCCGCGCCCTCGCAGTCGCTTGCGGTGATGATGGGCGTCTGTACGTAGAGGAAGCCGCGCTCCTGGAAAAACTCGTGAACGGCCGCCGCCAGGGCGTTTCTCACCCTGAAGACGGCGCCGAAGGTGTTGGTCCGCGGCCGCAGGTGCGCGATCTCCCGGAGAAATTCGAAGGAGTGCTGCTTCTTCTGGAGAGGGTATTCAAGCGGATCGGCCCAGCCATACACGGTGATGAAGTCCGCCCTTATCTCGAAGCGCTGTCCCTTCGCCGGGGACTCAACCAGCTCGCCTTCCACCGCGACGCTGCACCCCGTCGAGAGCCTCGACGCCTCGGCATAGCCCGGCATGGACTCCCCGGCCACCACCTGGATGCTCGTAATAACGGAGCCGTCGTTTACTTCGATGAAGCAGAACCCGCGCGCCTCCCGGCGCGTCCTCACCCAGCCCTTGATAAGCACCCGCGCACCGGGTGTTCCGTTGCGCAAAAGGTCCCTGATGATGGAGCGTTGCATGCGGCGCCTCACAGTGATTTCGTCACGCTCACGCCATACCGGCGGAGCCGCGATTACTATGCCGGTCGGAGCGTATCTGTCAATAAAATATCACCGGCGCGGCCCATCCAATAAAATCATTGACAGTACGATGGCGGACGTATTGCATAAGCATGCCGTTTAATGGTTCCCCGTCCCCGTCGCTTCGGGGAGAAGCCCGGCATTATGCTTATCACGGCAGACCAGTTTTTCAAGGAACCTGACAAGGCTTGCTTCGAGGTTAAAATCATGAACCTGAAATACCGAATAATGATCGTGCTGGGCCTCTGCTTCGTCCTCTGCATCAGCTCATACGTCCTGATCGCCCGCATGTTCAGCAATATGGAAAACCAGCTGTTCGAGAAATGCCGCGTCGACGCCCGCATCGGCGCGCACGTGGTCGGTGAAACGATCGCCCTCATGGTCAACGTCGGTGTCCTGAGCGAAAAGGCCGTCTTCGAGGTCTCCTATGTGCCGCTTGAGGGGACGAACCCCCGCAAGTACACCACTGGCCACGACGACATCTTTGACCGCCACATTCAGCCGATAATCGACGCGTTCCTTCTGGATCCGGACCTCAGCTATGCCATTCCCGTCGACCGCAACGGTTATGCCCCGACGCACAATTCGAAATTCGCAAAACCGTTGTCCGCCGACCCGACCCTGGCGCTGCGCAACAGCAGGGCGAAGCGCATTTATGATGATCCGGCCGGAATAAAGGCGGCCCGTTACGACGGCGATGGGACGATTCAGCATCTCTTCGTGCAGGACACCGGCGAAACGATGTGGGACTTCGCCGCACCGATTCGCGTCGGGGGGAAACACTGGGGCGCGTTCAGAATCGGCCTGCCCATGGAGCGGGTGGATGAGATCAACAACCAGATGATCATCCTTGTGACGATGTCCCTTCTGGTGATACTGAGCGTCACGATGCTAATCCTGTTTCTTGTGATACCCCGCAAGCTCTACGACACCGACATGGATATTCCCCGCTACTGAGGTCAGCACCGTACGGTTCGGGGAGAACCGTAAAGAACGGGGCACTTGTCTATTCCCGGTTAAGGTCCATCTCTATCTGCGCGTACGCGGAGTGGTTGTGGATCGACTCCATGTTCTCGGACTCCACCGAGAACCATAAAATCCTCTTGTCCTTCATGAGACTCTCGGCCGCGCCTCGAACCATGTCCTCCACAAACATGGGATTGCCGTAGGATTTCTCGGTGATGTATTTCTCGTCCTCGCGCTTCAGGATCGAGTAGATGTCCGATGACGCGGCCGACTCGGCGATTGCGATGACGTCCTCGATCCAGATGCGCTCCCGCGCCTTGATGGTGATCGTGATGATGGAGCGCTGGTTGTGCGCCCCGAACTCGCTTATTTCCCTGGAGCAGGGGCAAAGCGAGAGCACCGGCACGCTCACCTCGAGAACGTAATAATCGTCGAATGAGCCTGCCGAAAGCTTGCAGCGATATTCCATCTTGGCCTTTTCGCGCGAGACAGGGGCCTCCTTGGTGATGAAATAGGGAAAGTCGATCTCGAAATGGGCGTTGCGGGCGGAGAGGGCCGTCTTCATCTCGTCCAGGATTTCGCGGATATTCAGCGTGCTGATGCCGTCCTGGTAGCGGTTGAGTATCTCGATGAAGCGGCTCATGTGCGTTCCGCGGAAGTTGTGCGGCAGATCGACGTACATTTTAACGCGCGCCACCGTGTGCTGCCTGCCCTCGGCCCTGTCCAGCACCACCACGGGGTAGGATATGTCCTTGACCCCGACCTTGTTGATTGGCAGGTTTCGGGGATCGGACTCCGACTGGATGTCTTTCATATCTTTGTGCGGCATTATCGTCCTTCCATGGATTTCATAATCTCGTAATTTTCGCAGTCGCTCAGACAGCGCCGCGCCCGATTGTCGCAATCGTCAACGCACACTCACGCCGTCTTGTGCCATTCCCGCTCCAGCCGCGCCTCCGGGCCGCCAAACCCGACGTTCGGGCTCATGCCGGTGCCGTTCTCAACGCACTGCCGGTTCAGCGAACAGCAGTTCGCCCTGCACTTCCGCATTCCGGAATATCCGGTCGAGGCGCAGGATCCGATTATCAGACCGGCACCCAGAAGGGCCCCCGCGAGAGATATGCCGGGCGGTATACCCTTTTCCTTTTCCATAAAAATACAAAATACACAAGCCCAACGACCGATTCCTGATTTTCTCCGCAGCGATCGTTCTCCGGGCCCGGCCGTCAGGCCGTCAATACGACCGGCCCCTTCGAGGTAACCGCTACCGTGTGCTCAAACTGCGCCGAAAGCCTCCCATCGGCTGTCACCACGGTCCAGCCGTCCCGAAGCGAAAGCACATCGGGAGCACCCTCGTTGAGAATGGGCTCGATGGCAAGCACCATACCCTCCTCTATGACCCTTCCCGTCCCCTTCCTGCCGAAGTGCGGAACGATCGGCTGTTCGTGCACCGCGAAGCCCACGCCGTGGCCGGTAAAGTCCCGCACCACTCTGAAACCGCGGCTCTCGGCAAGCGACTGTATGGCCGCGCCCACATCGCCCAGGCGGTTCCCGGCGCACAGCAGCGGTATCGCCCTCGCCAGCGCCTCTTCGGCGGTCCTCGCCAGGAGCGCCGCTCGCTCCGCGACGGGTTCCACCAGGAAGGTTACACACCTGTCGGCGAAATAGCCGTTTTTAACCACGCCTATGTCGATTTTAACCAGATCCCCGGCGCGCACAATCTTATTTTTTGATGGGATGCCGTGGACGATCTCATTGTTGAGCGAGATACAGCTTGAGTAATCGTACTTGCGTATCGTCTTGAACGAAGGCCGCGCCTTGTAGCGGTGGATCCGCTCCTCGATGAAACGGTCGACCTCAAGCGTCGACCGGTCTACAAGCGTCTCGCCGGAAATCTCCGCGAAGATTCCGGCTATAATCCCGCCCGCCTCCCTGATGCGCTCGATATCGTCCGCGGATTTAAGGCGTACATCCCTCATGGGGCTCAGCCCCCCCTACGATTTCACCGCTTCCTCGGCGGGCCTCTCTTCGACGATGATGCCGGTGGCGAGCTTGATTTTATGCTCTATCTCGCGCGCGATCTCCGGATGCTCCTTCAAAAACGCCTTCGCATTCTCCCTGCCCTGCCCCACACGCTCCTCGCCGTAGGAATACCATGTACCCGCTTTTTTTACGATGCTCAGACTGGTGCCCATGTCGAGGATACCGCCCTCGCGCGATATCCCGGAATCGTACATCACGTCGAATTCCGCCTGCCGGAACGGCGGCGCCACCTTGTTCTTTACCACCTTGACCCGGACCCGGTTACCGATCGCCTCGTCCCCGTTTTTAAGCGTCTCGATGCGCCGTATGTCCAGTCGCACCGAGGCGTAAAACTTGAGCGCGTTTCCCCCGGTCGTGGTTTCGGGCGAGCCGAACATCACGCCGATCTTGTGCCGTATCTGGTTGATGAAAATGACCGATGTCCTGGACTTGGCGATCACCCCGGTGAGTTTTCGAAGCGCCTGGCTCATCAGCCGAGCCTGCAGGCCCATGTGCGAATCGCCCATCTCGCCTTCGATCTCGGCCTTGGGCACGAGCGCCGCGACGGAGTCGATTACCACCACGTCCAGCGCTCCGGAGCGCACCAGCGCCTCGGTGATCTCCAGAGCCTCCTCCCCGGTGTCGGGCTGGGATACGAGGAGGTCGTCGGTTAGAACGCCGAGCTTCGCCGCGTAGGCCGGATCGAGCGCGTGCTCCGCGTCGACGAACGCGGCGATCCCGCCGAGCTTCTGCGCCTCGGCGACCATATGCAGTGTCAACGTGGTCTTGCCCGATGATTCCGGCCCGAATATCTCGGTGATCTTGCCCCGCGGGATCCCGCCTATGCCGAGTCCCACATCGAGCTCGATCGAGCCCGTCGAGATGGCCGCCACCTTTATTTTGGCGGACTCGTCCCCGAGCCGCATGATTGAGCCCTTGCCGAACTGTTTTTCTATCTGTGCCATGGCCGATTCGAGCGCCTGCGTCTTCTGGTTCAGTTCCTTTTGTTCTGCCATTTCGATCTCCTCGAGGTTTTGAATTGCCGTTCCGTGCTACTATTAAAACGAATTAACGCAAGAAAATATGAAAACGAAACGGTGCCTTCCGTAAAAATTTCGGAAAACACGGGCCGCCCGCCCTGGTCCGTGTCGCATTCGTTGTTTTTGTCGTCGATTTCCCGGAAAAAGTCAAGGAAAATACTACATTTTTGTTTAGCTGTTTCCCTTTTTGTGAAAAATGCCGTGCTGGCCCCTGCGCTCCTGGTCCCCGCGCGCAACGAATATCTTTTCGCCGGTGAGCGGATCGACGCCCGTGAGGTATATCGCCGACGAAAGGGTGAGCGGAAGGGGGAAAAACGCCTGCACCTGCTCGGGCATGAAAGCGAAGGCCGAGAGCACGCGTTCGCGCATGGTTTTCATATCGGCCATGCGGCAGCCCGGATGGCAGGACATGAGATAGGGAACAAGGTATTGCCGTTTGCCGGCCTTTCGCGACGCCGCGAAAAACGCCTCGGCAAACTCCTCCAGGCCGAAGAGGTGTTTTTTACGCATAACGTCGAGGACGCCCGCCGAGGTGTGCTCGGGGGCGATTTTTAGCTGGCCGCTTACATGGTCGCGCGCAAGATCCCCGAGCAGCGACGGGGCGTCGCGCATGAAGAGGTCGTAGCGTATTCCCGAGCCCACCGTCGCGTGCCGCACGCCCGGCGCGCCCAGCGCCCCGGAGAGAAGCTTCATCCATGAGGCGGTGTTCACCTTCAGATTGGCACAGAGGTCCGGATAGAGGCAACTCTGCCGCGCGCACCGCCAGTCGGCCGCGCAGACGGTCCCGTACATGTTCGCCGACGGCCCGCCGATATCGGTTATGTGTCCGCCGAAGCCTTCCGCGGTCGAAAGCCGGGCGACCTCCTCCATGATTGAGCCGGCGCTCCGCGGCACGATCCGCCTGCCCTGGTGGAGCCCCAGCGAACAGAATGCACAGCCCGACACGCAGCCGCGGTGCGAGTTGATCGAATTGCGTATGACCGAAAAACCGGGCACCTCCTCCCGGTACGATGGGTGGGGCCGCCGCGCGAAGGGCAGATCGTATATGGCGTCGAGATGTTCGCCCTCCATCCGCGGCGATGGGTGCTGAACGATGTAGCGCTTCCCGGACTCCTGGGCCAGCACACGGTGCTGGTTCAGATAGAATTCCCGGTAGAAGCGCGCGTAGGCGTCCCTGTCCCTGACGGTCTCCGCCTCCGGAGGAAGTAAATGCGCCCCGGAGGGCGGGGCCCGGCGCACCTCGACGGTGCCGGGAATGTCCGAAAGCGGTTCGCCGGCGTTCAGCCTGCGCGCGATCTCGACTATCTGTATTTCGCCCATGCCGTGGACCAGAATGTCGGCCCTGGAGTCGAGAAGGATCGAGCGGCGCACACGGTCGTCCCGGAAGTCGTAGTGGGCAAAGCGCCGCATTGACGCCTCGATGCCGCCGAGAACGATCGGCACGTCCCTGTAGGCCGCGCGGATCATGTTGGCGTAGACGATCACCGCCCGCTCGGGCCTTCCGCCGGCGGCGCCCCCCGGCGCGTAGGGATCGTCGTTTCGTACTTTCCTGAACGCGGTAAAGCGAGCGAGCATGGAATCGACATTACCCGAAGTGACGCCGAAGAAGAGGCGCGGTCTCCCGAAAACGGTCACCGCTTCGGGGATTCGCCAGGCGGGCATGGGAAGGAGCGCGATACGATAGCCCTCGGCCTCCAGGACTCGACCGATCACCGCCGCGCCGAATGATGGATGATCAACGTACGCGTCACCCGTGATGATGACCGCATCCACGGTACGCCATCCGAGGCGGTCCACCTCGTCGCGCGATATGGGGAGAAACTGAAGAGACATCTGTACTTGCACCCGTACCCTGTCGCCGCCACCGCATCCGCATTCGGTAATCCGACGGTTCCGTTACCGGACAGTATCGCCTGCGCCGGAAATAAAAGCAAATATATGGCGAAAAAACGTCTCCGATCAGAAAAAATCGTTCCCGTTCCAGGTCCGACCATTTGCGGGGCTGCGGCCCCGAAAATGGTCGATTGCCGGATCGATTTGATAAGTAGAGTTGTTGCGAAACTCGAGGATAATCCCTTTCCCCCGGATACGCAACAGGTCTATTATATCTTTGACAGCACGACGGCCTGATGATGACATCGCACCATCGTCCGACTGGGATTTCCCATGGGAAACACAAAACTCGACATACTCCATGATATTTTCATCCGCACGCGTGACGGCGGATTCGCTTCCCTGCACGAGATCGAGGTAAACACGGCACTTTCGGGTTCACGGCTTCGTCCCATTCTCGAAGATATCAAGGAAGAAGGGCTCGTGATCGAGCATCCCGAGGGATTTTCCATCGCCCCCGGCGGGATTCACTTCTGCCGCAGCCGCTGGGGTTAAGCGGAGCGTTCGTCGTGCTCGCGCGGTCTGCGGAGTTTAAGATTGCCTCAATTATTTTAACCGCCGCGGATACACCGATCCCCGGCGGTTAAAACAATTGACAATTCAACGAACGGACGCGATTCATTATGGATTGGGCTTGTTGCAAATCTCGGGAATATCGGCTTTCCCCCCGCCGCAGGCGCGAGAAAACCGCCATATCGCCCGGTTATGCAGCAACTCTATCGAGCATCCAATGGAAAATCCAGCAATAACCGTAACGGCACAATCCATATCGAAATCCTTCGGCCCCGCAAAGGTTTTTGAAGGCATTTCGTTTTCACTTGGCACGGGCGAGTCGATTGCCGTAACCGGACCCAACGGTTCGGGGAAATCGACACTGTGTGAGATCGGCGCCGGCATCCGCCGTCCAACGGGCGGATCCATCGAGTATTCTCTTAACGGCCAACCACTTTCCGGGGACGGGCTTTTAAGCGTCATCGGAATAGCGAGCCCGAGAATCAATCCCTACGAAGCGCTGTCGGGCATGGAGAACGTCGAGTTCGCCGCACGCTCGCGCGGCATCGACCCGTCGTCGGCCCTGCCATTATTTGAATCGTTTGGGCTTAACCGTCATCACGGCAAGGCACTCCGCCATTACTCATCGGGTATGCGGCAGCGCCTTAAATTCATTCTCGCGGTGCTGCACCGCCCCTCCCTGCTCATACTTGACGAACCCGGATCCAACCTCGATTCCGAGGGCAGGAGGCAGCTCGCCGCGTATCTCGACTCGCTGCGTGCGCGCACCGCCATCATCATCGCAACCAACGACGCGGAAGAGGCCCGCCTCTGCACCGGGGCGGTGCGCCTTGCTTAACGCGATAATCGGCAACATCGTCAAGGACTTCCGCATCGAGTTCAGGCGGCGCTTCGCGGTGAACATCGCCCTTTCGTTCGCTGCCATAACGACGCTCGCGGTCAGCCTCACCGCGGGGGGCGTGCTGTTGGGCGCGCAGACACAGGCCATGCTCTTCTGGATCATCCTGTTTTTCAGCGCCATGAACGGCCTGGCGCACGTCTTCACGCGCGAAGAGGAGGAAGGCACCGCGCTCTTTCTGCGGGTCACCTCCCCGGCCGCCGCGGTATACACGGCGAAACTCGTTTTCAACACCGCCGTCATTTTCATCATCGCCGCCGTTATAAGCCCGCTCTACGTGTTTTTCCTGAACGTCGACATCGCCGCCCCGGCCGCTTTCGCGGCCGCGACCTGCGCCGGCTCTCTCGCCATCGCGTCTTCGACCACGGTGCTCGCCGCCATCGTCGCCAGGGCGGGCGGGCGTGGCTCGCTCTTTACGATCATCTCGTTTCCCGTTGTGCTTCCCCCGCTGTGGGTCGCCGTCGGGGCCACCCGGACCTCGATCGCCGGAAGCGCCTCGGCCGAGGGCGTGGTTTTTTTACTTGCATTTTCGGGTGCGCTCGTCGCTGTATCGTATATGCTTTTCGGACACATCTGGATCGAAGAATAATCCCTGGCGGCGCAACCGAAATGTTAATCACACGACTTGTTTACATTTTCATGCCCGCAGCAGTCATAATGGCGTTCTGCTACGCGCCGGCCGCCGCGGTCCTGGGCGAAACGAGCAGGCTGCTCTACTTCCACGTGCCGCTCGCATGGATTTCGGTCATGGCCTTTACCGTATCGGGCGCGGCTGCGGTTCTGTTTCTGGCCGATAAAAAAGGCCGCTTCCCGCGCCTGGAAGATTCCTTCCACAATTCCGCTTCGCTCGGCATGCTTGCCGCGGTGCTTGCCACGGCAAGCGGATCGGTCTGGGCGAAGCTCATGTGGGGAAGCTACTGGAACTGGGACCCGCGCCAGACCTCGATCGTCATCCTGCTCCTGATCTACTCGGCCTATTTCAGCCTGCGCTCTACGCTTGCCGGAAAGCACGCGCGGGGACGGCTCTCGGCGGCCTACCTCATCATCGCGATGACCGTCATGCCGTTTTTCGTTTTCGTCGTGCCGCGCGTCTTCCCGTCGCTGCACCCCGACCCCGTCATCAATCCCGATATGAAAATACATCTCGAGGCCGAAATGAAACTTACGCTGATCGTCTCGGTCGTCGCCTTTTCCCTGCTTTATTTTTACCTCCTTGAAATCCTGAACAGGCCGTCGAGAATTCGTAATGCCGTGGAGGTCTCCCACGATGAATAAAGGACCATGCCCGGCCCGGGAGGAAGATCGATGAACGCTAAACGAATCGTCGGCGTCCTCATTGTCGCCGCCTGCGTCACCATCGCCGCCTTTTCTATGAGCGGCATGCTTACGCCCTATGTATCGTTCGCCGACGCGATGAAGTCCGGCGAATACGTTCAGATCATCGGCGCGCGTCCGAAGTCGGCCCCGGTCGAATATTCCGGGGGCTCCTTCGCCTTCACGCTGCGCGACGAGGATGGAGCGTCGCTGCGGGTGGTCCACCGAGGCGTCAAGGCGCAGAACTTCGAGCATGCCGACAAGATCGTCGCGCTCGGCACCTATGATGCACCGAGCGGTATCTTCGTCGCGGACAGGCTGCTGGTCAAATGTCCATCAAAATACACTGGAGAAAAACAGCAATGAATACAGGCACAGTCCTTATCATGGTCTCGCTTGTCCTTTCGCTGGTATCGCTCTATTTTCTGGCACGGGGCGCCGCGGGAAACGTTATGGCGAAGATCACCGCGCGTCGCATATTCTATCTTTCCGGCATTTCAATCACCTTCGCCGTAATTTTACTTTTCTTCGCCTTCATCAGCCAAAGCTTTCAGTTCAACTACGTTTACAGCTATTCCTCGCGGGAACTGCCACTGGCCTACATCATCGCGGGATTCTGGGCCGGACAGGAGGGAACGTTTCTGCTGTGGGTATTCATCCTGTACATCCTCGGCTTTTTCGTGATACGTTCCAATGACCGGGACGAGTGCCTGGTGATGTCGATCGTTACCATCAGCCAGGTTTTTCTCCTGCTCGTACTCGTCATCTACAGCCCCTTCCGCTATCTCTGGCAGGCGCATCCGGAACGGTTCGCCGTGGGCGTGATACCGCCGGACGGCGCGGGGCTCAATCCCCTTCTGCAAGACCCGTGGATGATGGCGCACCCGCCGGTGCTTTTCATCGGCTACGCCGCGGCGACCATTATATTCGCCTACGCGATCGCCGCGCTTTTACGAAACGATTTTTCCACCTGGGTCGCCCGGAGCTACCGGTGGACGCTGTTCACCATGACCTCGCTGGGCATCGGCATATTCCTGGGCGGATACTGGGCCTACAAGGTCCTTGGATGGGGCGGGTACTGGGGCTGGGACCCGGTCGAAAACTCATCGCTGATCCCCTGGCTGGTGCTGGTCGCGCTCATGCACGGGATGATCGTGCAGCGGCGAAGTGGCGCGCTCGTGCGCACGAACATCGCGCTGGCGCTCCTCTCGTTCATCCTGGTGTTCTACAGCACCTTCCTCACCCGAAGCGGCGTGCTCTCGGATTTCTCGGTGCACTCCTTCTCCGACCTCGGCCTTTCGCGGCACCTTTTATTTTTCATGTTGTTCTATGTAGTTATCGCGGCATTTCTCTTTGCGAAGCGCTTCAGGGATATGCGTTCGGCGAAGCTCGGCGAGTCCGCGGTCGCCTGGGATACGCTTGTGGCCTACGGCATCATCACGCTCTGCCTCTACGCCTTTCTGATCCTGGTCGGGACATCGATGCCGATAGTCTCATCGATCTTCTCGGCCCCCTTCTCCCTGCAGCCCGGCTACTATAACGGCATCTCGGTCCCCTTGGGCCTGCTCATCCTGGGAACCATCGGGCTCGTGGGGATATTCCAATTCCAGAAAAAGCCGTCCAAATGGAAGCTTGCGGCGACCGGCGTTGCCGCGGTGGTTCTTGCCCTGCTTTTCAACATAAACCACACCGCGAAAGCGGCCGCCTATGCCTTCTCAGCGGCCGCTTTCTTCGTGGCGATCCTGGGCGTCGTGGACCTTTTAAGGCTCAAACCCGCGGCCGTCCTCTCGTCGCGGCTTGCGCATATCGGCGTCGCGGTGATGGTGCTCGGAATCATCGCATCCTCGCTGCATTCGACCACCGAGCACCGGGAGCTGCCGCTGGGAAAATACACGGTCATCGAGTCGACCGCGCTCACCTTCAGGGGCCTTACCGACGCCGAAAAATCCGCCCTCGCCTTTACCTTCGCACGAGGACGTTCGGTAAGCGAGATCGAAACACCGTATTACATGGATGGGCGGACGCACTCGCTTTACCGCGAGCCGTACATCAGTTATGGATTCGCTCACGACGTCTACATTTCGCCGGTGGAATACCGCTCGGGGCTGGATTCACTGACAAGGTTCGTCATTGAAAAGGGCTCGACCGTCGAGTCGCAGGGAATGAAGATCACTTTTACGGGCTTCGATATCGACCGGCAGCACATGATGGCGGGCGGCGATATGAAGCTCTTCGCGAAACTCGCGTTCGAGCGCGGCCCCCACTCGGCATCGATCCGGCCGGGCCTTGAGCTCCGGGGCGGGGACGGCCGCAAGTCCATAGCGGCAAGGATTCCCTTTACGGGGCAGGAGGTGCGCCTACTCGATTTCAACGTGAGCGACGGAACGGTCCATATTTTCGTGGAGGCGCCGAAAGGCGCAGCGGTTCCGCCGGATTCGGCCATCGTCGAGGTTTCGTTCAAGCGACTCATCTGGTTCGTGTGGCTGGGTACGATCTTCATCGCTCTCGGGGGGGCCTTTGCCATTCGCCGGGCCGGGGGAAAGGGCCTGTAAGACGACCGGCCGCTTCCCCCTATGAGGGTATGTGCCCGGCCGGTCGCGCTTCGTAAAGCGTAATGGCCCCGGCCGGACAGGCCGCGGCGCACAGGCCGCAGCCGATGCATCCCTCGCCCAACCGCGCCGCGTCATCGTCGCACTCGATCGCGCGTACCGGACAGATATCCACGCATTCGCCGCACGCCGTGCACGCGGTCTCGTCAACGCGCGCGATAAAGCGGCTGGGGGCGAGTACCCCGGCTGTTTTCGCGTTCGAGGCATAACGCAGCATCTCGCAGCAGCAGGGGCAGCAGTTGCATATGGCGTTACCCATCCCCGCCCTGTTCTCGACCATGTGGACAAGTCCGGCCTCCTCGGCCTTTTTTAAAAGATCCAGCGCCCCGGCCCGGTCGATCTGTCGGCCGGTCCCACGCTTCAGCGTGTACTCGGCCCCGCGGTTGAGCTGGATGCACACCTCGACCGGCCTCTCGCACAGCTTCTGCGACTTGCGGCACACGCAGGGAACCACGGCGATCGAGCGCGCCTCCTCGATAAGGCGCGCGGCGTCTTCGTAAACGAGAACGCCGCTCTGCGCGTCCACCGTACGGTTAATGGGAATCACCCTCATAAAGGAGGGCATGTTCACCTGGGTTACGAGTTCCAGAAGCTCCACATACTCGGTGTCCATAAATCTGACCCACAGCCCGTTCATCTCCTCCGGAGCGCCGTCCCAGAGCAGGGTGGCGTCGTGGAACTGCACGACGTGCCGCGGCATGCGGTACACGGTCGCGCCGTCGCGGACCGATTCGAAAACGGCGCCCTTTCTAAAAAGGGAATCGAGCATCTTCTCCATTTCCGCCGGTGGCATTCCCGCCCTGCCGGCAAGCTCGGAAGACGTGCCGGGGAGCATCGCCACAACCCGGGCCTCGGCCTCGCTGCATACGGCCTGCCATATCCTCGGAAGGAGCTTTGAATTTTCCATCATGAGCTTTCGCGAGAGCTCGTGGTAAATGTCGCCTGTTCCCATGGATTACCTCCGACGCGTGATCATTGTTTCTCTTCAACGAGTACGGGCAGGAGCACCTCCGCGAGCACGCAGCTTCGGGGATCCCTGCCGGTGTGGTCCTTGACATCGTGTATCAGGAAGACGCCGTTGTGTTTGCGTACGATATTGTCGACCACCGCAAGGCCAAGCCCGAAGCCGAACTTTTCTATGCGCGCAGCCGACTCGTCGGGAGGCAGGAGCCGGAAGAACGGCTCCACTACCAGCTTTTCGTACTCCGCCCGGATGCCCCCGTACGGCTTCTCCGGGACGTCGTTTTTCACCGAAAGCCAGAAGTATCCCTCGCTGATGTGCCCGAAGACGTTTATCGTGCTTCCCCTGACCGAGTACTTGTACGCGTTGACGATGAGCTCTTCAATCATGAGTCCGAGCTTTTCAAAATTGAGGTCCAGCACGCAATTCAAATTGAGCTCCGGATAGGTTATGCGGAGGTTCTTGCTCTCCAGATAGGGCGCGATCTCGTTTATCATTCCGGGGAGGGCCTCTATCAGTTCGGACGCGCTGGAGCGCGAGAGCGGGAATTTTTCATCCATGATCTCGGTCGTCGCCTGAAGGCCGTCAAGCTGGTTGCGGCAATAGACGTTGTTCTCGACCAGCAGGTTGATAATGTCCCTGCCGATCACATAGCTGTCGCCCTGGGACGTCATGGTCGCGGACATGACGTCGATAAGCGACACGAGCGTCCCGAAACCGGCCCCCTGCGAAAGGGACGTTTTCAGATTGTACACCGATTTCGTCTCGGTGTAATCCTTGTCGGCCACGCGCCTGCTCTCCTTGTAATTGAGCCACTCGATCTGGCTGCGTATCTTGAGGCCCGCGCTCATGCTCATGTTCCGCTCGTGATCGCGCAGTGCCTTGTACTCCAGGCCCCGGGCTACGCTGTTCTGGAAGAGCTCGGGATCGATGGGCTTGATGATATAATCGAAGGCGCCCATCTTCATTATGTCGATGATGGTATTCGGCGAATCGAGCGCGGTCTCGACAAGTACCACCGACTCGGGCAGGCGTTTTTTCAGGTGGGATATGAAGGTCTTTCCGTCCATGACGGGCATCATGAGGTCCACGATAAAGAGCGAAAATTCCCGTTCATCGAGCATCTTGAGCGCCGCCTCTCCGTTCGAAGCGACGACAGCGGGAACATCCATGTTCTTGCATATGCTCTGCAGCAGGGACTGCGTCTGTTTTGTGTCTTCGACGATCAGTATCGGCTGCTTCGGCCGGTAGACCGCCGTTTTCCTGATTGCTTCATTCATGGGCGTCCTCTTGATGAATGTTTCCCGGAGCGCTCAACCCTCGCGATCCGAACAGCTTGCTTCCCGGCAAAGCGGCAGGCTCACGGTAAAGGTGCTCCCCATGCCCGGGACGCTCCTCACGCCGATCCTTCCGCCATGCGCCTCCACGATCATGCGTGAAATCGTCAGCCCCAGGCCCGTCCCCTGGGTGTCGCGGTCGAGCTCCGAATTCACCTGGCTGAACTTCTCGAAAATGAAGGACAGGTGTTCCTTTCCGATCCCCTTTCCGGTATCCGTAACATCGATCACGAGCATCGTCCCGTCGGTCCCGGATTCAATTTTGACCGTACCGCCCGGTTTGTTGAACTTTATCGCGTTTGAAATCAGGTTGATGAACACCTGCTGCAAACGTTTGGCATCGCCGCATACCACGAGGTCATCCCGCAGACTCCAGTGGTTTTCGAGGGACACGCCCTTCTCTGCGGCCTGCACCGTCATCATCGCCACGCACGCGCCCATGATATCGCCGGGCCGCTGGGGCGCCCGCTCAAAATCAAATTTGCCCGATTCGATCTTTGAGACGTCGAGGATATCGTTGATGATCTGAAGCAGGTGCAGTCCGGACGAAAGGATATTTTCGAGATACCCGGCGAAATCGCCCTTTTCCACCTGCATCTTCATGAGTTTGGAAAACCCGATGATCGAGTTGAGCGGCGTACGCAGCTCGTGACTCATGTTGGCGAGAAACTCGCTCTTGGCACGGTTGGCCGATTCGGCCAGTTCCATCGCCTTTTTAAGCTCCTTCTCCGCCTTTTCCCGCTCGGCGACCTCGTTACGGAGCTTATCGTTGGCGGCGCTGATCTCCGCGGTGCGCTCCATCACCATCTCCTCGAGATGGTCGCGGTGCCGGCGCAGCTCTTCCTCCGCCTTCCTGCGCTCGCTGATATCGCGGAAGCTCAGCACTCCCCCGGCGACGGCCTCTTTTTCGTCGAGGATAACGGACATGCCGAACTCGATATTTTTATTAACCCCATGCCGGTCGATCAGGATAAAATCGTCGTTCAAAGAAGAGTCCGGCATTCCGGCATCGGCCAGCTTCATTATATTTACGGTGCCGGTCACGCCCGGGGCCGGCGCGACCCTGAAGACCTCCTCCAACGGCTTTCCCTTCGCTTCCTCTGCGGACCAGCCGGTGAGGTGTTCGCCGTACGGATTGAGAAAAACCAGCCGGCCTTCCGTGTCGACGGCGGCGACGCCTTCCCCTATGTTTTTCAGTGTCGCGGACAACCGTCGCTCGCTTTCACGCACCCTGTTTTCCATGCGATGGCGGTAGAGCGCCATTTCTATTGAAATGGAGAGGTCCCTCTCGTCAAAGGGCTTGCGAATGTAGCCGTGGGGTTCGGTAATCTTGGCCCGCTGCAGCGTGGTATCGTCGTCATAGGCGGTGAGATAGACGACCGGCACATCGAAATAGGCGCTGACCTTTTCGGCCGCGTCGATGCCGTCCATCTCGCCCTGGAGCATGATGTCCATCAGCACGATGTCGGGGCGAAGCTCCGGGATCCTGCCGACCGCCTCTTCCCCCGAAGTGGCGACCCCGGCGATCCCGTATCCCATCGACTCCAGAACATTCTGGAGGTCCCGCGAGACGATCTTTTCGTCCTCTACTATGAATATTCGCGCACCCAACATTGTGTTGTTCCTGCCCGGATGACCCCGATAAAAACTGTAGGTGAAAACAGGGACAAGTCAAGAGAATAAAAAAACGGCGCTCACGGCCGGCCATGCGTCCATTCGATCGCGAACTTTACCAGCCGTACGCTGTTCTTCAAATGAAGTTTTTCGCGTATGCGCAGACGATGAGTCTCAATGGTCTTTATGCTGACGTTGAGCTTTCTGGCGATATCCGAACTCGTATTGCCGCTTCCGACAAGCCGCAGGACCTCGAGTTCGCGGTCCGAAAGGCGCTCAACGGGGTCCATGGCCTTATTAGAACGGCGATACGTCAGACCGCCGAGAAGGCGGGAGGACATCGCGCCGCCAAGGTACACCTTGCCGGCGAGCACCGCGCGAGCGGCATCCACAAGCTTGGCGGTAAGCTCGTTCTTCATCATGTATCCCCGTGCGCCCGAGCGGATTACGCGCTCGGCGTACAGGGATTCTTCGTGCATCGAAAGCACCAGGACCGGAAGCTTCGGATAACGACGCCGCAATACCTTGATGAGCTCGAGGCCGCTTACGCCCTCCTCGAGCGAAATGTCCACTATCACGAGATCGGGCCTGATCTTCTCGACGGCGCGGATGGCCCCGTCCGAATCCTCCGCGTACCCGGCTATGCGCAGATCCTTTTCGCGGCTGAACAGCTTTTCGAGCCCCTCGTAGACGATAGGGTGATCGTCAACCACCAGAATTTTTGCCGCCTTGGGCTCTTTTATTTTTTCCGCCGCCTTTTCGTTCATATCCGCCCCGTCCTTTTATCCTGAATTTGCATACGACCTCCGTGCCTCCCCCCCGTCCCCTTTGCACCGACAGAGTCCCACCGATAAGCCGCGCCCGGTGCTTCATGAGAGAGAGCCCCAGCCCGGCCATGTGCCGCGTTTCATCACTTATACCAACACCGTCATCACGGACTTCAACGGCAAGGAGGTCCCCGCTCTGATGGAATGCTATCACTACACGATGGGCCCCGGAATGCTTTACGACATTGGCCAGCGCTTCGTTGATGATATAATACAGCTGGGTCGAAACCGTGGCGTCATCTACCTGGAAAGAGCGCGGCGCCTCTATAAGGCAGTCGATCGAGTACCGCCCCTTCATCTCCCGGACCATCTCACCGAGGAGGGCACGAAAATTTTCGTTCTCTCCGACCAGCGGCAGCAAACCCCTGGCCAGGGTGCGCACGTCCTCGATGGCCCGGTTTATCCCGTTTTCCACGGCAAGCGCCTCCTCTTCTTCGCCGATCGCGCGTTCTTTCAGGCGCTCGTACAGAAGGCGGCATCGAATGGCGACTCCCAGAAGATGGTGACTCACCCCGTCGTGCAGATCCATGCCGATGCGCTGCCGTTCCCGCTGGGTGGCGGCCAGTACGTTACCCTCGACCTTGAGCCGCTCGGTGATATCCCTCAGGTTGATGATGACCCCCTCGACCTCGTCCCCGCGGGAGCCCCTGAATGGATACATGGAGATTTCCATATAGCGCAATCCCGGAACCGGATATTCGCAGAGCTGTTCGAAAAAAATCTCCCTGCCCGAGAGACATGACTGAAACGAGCGTCCGAAAATCTCGTCGGACCGACCCGATCCGAAAAGCTCCGCGAGCGGCCGCCCGACAGCCTCGTCTTTCCCCAGGTTGAAGGCACGGGTAAATTCCTCGTTGGCCGCGCGCACCAGCATTGACGCGTCCGCGAACACCATCTGGTCTTTTGTATGCGACACGATGCGGCGATAGAGCGAAAGCTCCTGATCGGCCTTCCGGCGTTCCAGAAGGTTAACGAAAATCTCGCCGACTATCCTGAGCAGCGCGATGATGTCATCGGACCACGATTTATATACCCGCACCGAGTCGAAGCCGAGAAACCCGATGAGTTCACCGCATAGCACCAGGGGCACCGACACCAGCGATTTCACGCCCATCCCGCAGGCGATGCCTCGAAGGCCTCCCGCCTGCGCAGGCAGCTCGTCCATGCGCGGGACGTGTACCGTCTCGAACCTTGCATGACGCTCGACGAGCCAGCGCAGCGGGCGCGCGGGCGCTCCCTCAAGCGCACCGATTCCGGGACCGACACCCCGCGCCCGCCATTCGTACGCGCCGGTGATGGAGCTCCTGTCGCCGGCGAGAAGCGCTATATGGCACCGGTCCACGCGCGCGAAGTCGCCGATCATCTTGAGTGCGTGCTTGATTCCTCCATCGATTTCATCGGACGGAATGTTTATGAAACGAGTCGCGATGGTGGCAACCAGGTTCTCGAATTCGCAGCGCTCCCGAAGGGCCTCCTCCATGCGCTTTCTCTCGGTGATGTCGCGCGTAACACCGAGGATCGCGATTGGTCCCCCCGAGTCGTCCCTGACGAACGAGGCATTCGTTTCCGTCCATACCCTGCGCCCGTGTCTCTTCTCACTCTCCATTTCGACGAAGGGGAGGGATCTATCGGGATCGCGCCGGTGGTCGTTCGCCAGTTCGTCGGCTATTATGCGTCTGGCCTCCCTTCGGTTTTTTCTGTCCATGTTGGCGCCGAGCGGCGATCCAATGCACCGCTCGGGCGCAATGCCAAATATCTCCTCGGAATAAGAGTTCGCGTAGATATAGCGCAGGGTGTGCACATCGAGCGCCCAGATGGCGTCCCGCACGTTGTCGGCGATTAGGCGCAAAAAATCCTCGCGCCCGGGGAGAGTGCGTATAACCTCGTTCTTTCCCGGCCGCACCCGTGAAGATTCGGATGTCACGGAAGGAGATGCCCCGCGGGAAGCGGGCCGCCGTTGGGCCTTCATGTTCTTCACATTCTTCCTCATGTCCATTCGCCGGTTGAATCGAAATGCCCTGCCGACAAAAAGGCCGCCATCCGCTCTCATCTCCAAAGCAAACAGCCGGGCGGCACGGAATTTCTCTCTTCCGGCCGCAGAATACGCGCCGCACGGGGTCGAGTCAAATAATATTATCCGCCGTTAAAAAGATTTGACCTCGCCAGACACCCCGTGCGTAGTATTAAGCCGGCGGCGGAACAATTACCATCGAGGGATTTGCAGTGGAAGACAAGTTCTCAGACATCGCCAGGAACAAAAAAGCCAGGTTCGAGTACGAGATACTCGAGACACTCGAGGCCGGCATCGTCCTGGTCGGTACCGAGGTGAAATCGGTCAGGCAGAAAAAGGTGAGTATCAACGAATCGTTTGCCAGGGTTAAAAACGGCGAGCCCTTCATCTTGGGGCTCAATATCGCCGTTTACGAGATGGGAAACCGGTTCAACCACGAGCCCACCAGGGAACGCAAGCTTCTGCTGCACAAGCACGAGATCAAACGCCTTATCGGCAAGCTCAAAGAGAAGGGACTGACGCTGGTGCCGCTCAAGATGTATTTTAAAAACGGGAAGGTAAAGGTCCTGCTTGGCCTCGCCAAAGGAAAAGCCCAGTACGACAAACGTAAATCGATCCAGAAGCGCGAGGGCGATCGCGAGATCCGGCGGGCATTAAAAAATTATCGTTGAGCTTTGCATTGACTTTGTCGCGGGAGGTGGACTAACCAAAGAAGTCACACTACATGGAAACGGAGGGCATCTTCACCATGGAAAGGAGCGCTTTCACCGTTCCCGGCTATTCCCACTCGATCGTTGAAGGCGGCTTCGAGGAGATGTCGAACACTACGCGATTTATCCCGCGCACCTCGTTGATAATCCTGCTGGAAATCTTTCGCATCACATCCTCCGGAAGGTAGGCCCAGTCGGCCGTCATGGCGTCGACCGAGGTGACGCCGCGCAAGGCGATGACGTTTTCATAGGTGCGCTTGTCGCCCATTACGCCGACCGATTTGACCGGCAGAAATACCGCGAACATCTGCCAGAGCTTACGGTAAAGCCCCGCCGCGCGGATCTCATCAATCAAAATGGCGTCCGCCTCCTGGAGTGTCGCCACGCGTTCCCTTGTGACCTCACCGACAATGCGGATGGCGAGTCCCGGACCGGGGAACGGATGGCGATGGACCAGTTCGTCCGCGAGCCCCAGTTCCCTCCCGAGAACCCGCACCTCGTCCTTGAAAAGCTCCTTGAGGGGCTCTATGACCCTGCCCGATTTGATGAGCTTCAGCACCTCGGGTACGCGATTGTGATGACTCTTGATGGTATCGGACGGCCCCTTGGTGGAGACCGACTCGATTACGTCGGGATAGAGCGTTCCCTGGGCCAAAAAATCGAATCGCCCGATCTTCCGGGCCTCCTCCATAAATACTTTAATGAATTCCCGGCCGATGATCTGGCGCTTTTTTTCCGGGTTCTCGACCCCTTTGAGCTTCCGTAAAAATCGGTCCGAGGCGTCGACATGGATAAGATTGAGCTTCAGGTGGCGGTTGAACCGCTCGATCACCTGCTCGGCCTCGTTCTTTCTTAATACGCCGTTATTGACGAAAACGCAGTACAGCCGTTTATCGATGGCCCGGTCAAGGAGCACTGCGGTCACCGTGGAATCCACGCCGCCGGAGAGTCCCAGAAGAACCGTTCCGTCCCCGACCTCGGCGCGGATGGCTTCGACCGAGGAGGCGATGAACGATTTCATGTTCCAGGACGGCCTGAGCGCGCAGATATCGAACAAAAAGTTCCTCAAGATTGTATTGCCGTGAACCGTATGATACACCTCGGGATGGAACTGTACGCCGTATATCCTCTTTTCGCTGTTCTCTATCGCGGCGGTCTCCGCGTTGACCGAACTCGCGACCACCCTGAAGCCCGGCGGCGGCGCGGTGACCTTGTCCCCGTGGCTCATCCAGACGGTTTCGTTCTTTTTCAAGCCCTTGAAGAGTTTCGACTTTTCGCGTATCGTTATCACCGCGCGCCCGTACTCTTTGCGGCTGGACCCCTTTATTTTACCCTTGAAGGCGTCGACCACCACGTACAGTCCGTAACAGATTCCAAGCACCGGAACGCCCAGCCCGAAGATTTCCGCGCTTATGCGCGGGGCGTCCTTTTCGTACAGCGACGACGGCCCGCCCGAGAGGACGATCGCCGACGGCTTCTCCCTTCTTATTTCCTCGAACGATATATGGTAGGGCACGATTTCCGCGTAGACGTTTTGCTCGCGGATTCGGCGCGCGATGAGCTGCGTGTACTGGGACCCGAAATCCAGCACCATCACCTTTTCCGTGGGAACCCCCTGAGAATAATCAACCACTACTTTGTCTCTAAGCCCTTTATATATTCCCTGTACCCTATCTTCTGCAGTTTCTCGCTTTTCTCGATGATCCCTTCCGCCATTTTTTTCCGGTAGGAATCCAGTTTCGTCTCCAGCGACGAGTCGGTTGTCGCGAGCAACGCTATCGCGAATAGGGCCGCGTTAGCCCCGCCCGACCTGCCGGCGGGCATGGTGGCCACGGGGATACCCGCGGGCATCTGTAAAATGGATAATATCGAATCAAGCCCGCCCCCGATGGCGGTCTCGATGGGAACCCCGATTACGGGAAGTGTGGTAACCGCGGCAACCACCCCGGGGAGATGCGCGGCGCCGCCCGCGACGGCGATAACGGCCTTAACCCCGCGGGCACGCAGCGTCGCGGCCCACTCCCTGGTTTTCTCCGGAGTGCGATGCGCGGAGGAAATGACCACCTCAAACGAAACGCCGAATTCTTCAAGCAGATCGAAGCAACTCCTCACTTTGGGGAGATCGAAATCGCTTCCCAGAACCACTGATATCAGCGGCATGTAAACCTCTTCTCTTCAATGGTGGACAAACCAGCGTTGGTACACACTGACATGGCGTACTTCATTTTGTAAAGAATTTTATGCCCGACGGCACGTGAACGGTATTATTCTTGACGCTATCGGTCCGGTGTCCTCTTTTATTAAAGGGTCGGACCCCATTAAGTTGGTCGCCCCATATATATTCGTTATACCGCCCCACTGGTCTTTGCGGTGAACGGAAATCGGGCGTGTGTAAAACCGGGATGAGCAAGGCACGCATCACGCCGGAGAGTGCCTGCTCCGACAATCGCCGAGCGGATGAATACACGATGACAACTATTAAAATACTCGCTGCTGTCTTCACGCTCTGCCTGGCCCTCATCGCAGTCTTCGTCGCCCGCAAGACCCATCTGCCCGGCCGAATCAAGAAGGCGGAAGAGTTCCTCGACAACGATGATATCCAGAAGGCCGGCGAAATAGTCAAAACAATACTCAACAGGAAGCCGGATTATGCCCCCGCCCGTTATCTGCGCGCGCTGATTTTAATAAAGCAAAAACAATATCTCCTCGCGATATCCGAACTGAACGGCGTACTGGGAATTACCGGATTTGCCGATTTCGTGAGCGAGGTCGATGTGCATTACCATCTCGCCGACCTATATTACCACACCCAGCAGTGGCAGAAGGAGGTCGAGGAATACAGGGCCATATTGAAATTCAACCCCGACGACATCCGGGCGAACCACCGGATAGGGCACGTGCTTTACCGCCAGAAAAACTACGGCAACGCCCGCGAGCACCTGCTCAAGGCCTACACCCAGGACCCGTCCCTCGGTGACTGCCTGCTCCCCCTGGGCGTCTCGTGCTTCCACTCGGCCGACCACACGAACGCCGAGCAATACCTTTTAAAGTCCCTCGAAACGGCTTCGGACCCCTCGGAGGCCCAATACCATCTGGGGGCCATATACAAATCGAGAAAGGATTACGAGACCGCCATGAGAATGTATAATGCCGTCTGCAAGGACCGGCGCTTCCTGGTCGGCAGCATGCGCGCACTCGGGGAGATCTACGCCGAGCAGGAGATGTACGACGAAGCGATCGAGAGGCTCGAGGAGGGGCTGGGCGGCCTTTCCGGGAAAGACGAGGAGTCCTTCTCTTACCGTTACCTTCTGGCCGAGTGTTACGAACGGGCCAACAAGATCACCGAGGCGGTATACCACTGGCAGAAGATTTCAGAAACAAACTCGTCGTATCGCAACACCAAAACGAAACTCGAGGACTACCGCGGCATACTTGACAACGATACCCAGAGGGTGCTTTTCACCGCCTCGCTCGAGGAACTGCAGCCGCTCATCACCGAGGTCATCGCCAGGCTCAACTACAATATAATCTCAAAAAACCAGGTCAATGTTAACGAGTATTTTTACAAGGCCTTCAACATCAAGCGCATCAACGAGCCCCCGCTGGCCATTTATTTCAACAGGACCACAAGGGATATCACCGAATCCCAGATCAACGATTTCTATCATCGAATGAACGCCGAGAACTGCAAGAGCGGCATCTATCTGACCACGGCGAAATTCAGCATACGCGCGAAGAACGCCGCCGCGTCCATGATGGTCGAGCTCATGGATTCCACGTTCCTCAACAAAGCGGTGGAGCGGGTGATGACGAAACGCTCCAAACCGGGAGGTTGATACCCGTGAAAAGGCCGGCACTCCACTTGCTGATCGCATCCATTCTCTTCGGCATGGTCGCGGTTTCCTGCTCCGACGGCGGGGAACAATCGCTCAGGAGGGCCGTAGCGTTATACCAAAAAGGCCCGTCGTCGTCCGCGATCGTCGGCATCGGCAATGCGGTACTCGCGATGTCGGAGGCCGGGTCGTTCAAACGTCCTTTCCCTGCCGAGTCGGGTGACGCCCTGATCCTTCGCGACAAAAGCAGTATCTCGATCGTTTTTCCTTTTAACCGAACGATAGACGGCGGGGAGGATACCGTCATACTCATGGCTTCCCTTCCGGATCGTACGGTAGCGGCGGCGCATGAGGATGGGCTGGTGCTGTATACCGGGCGAAACGGCAAGAGGACTGTTCATTCTCCGAAAAACCCCGCCCGGGCCGCCGGCAGGCTCGATGGCGACGCCATATTGTTTCTGACCGGCAACGGATTGTTTCGCTATTCGCACTCGAAAGACCTCGCCACGCCCTTTCTGGCGGGGGAAAAGTTTCCGCCGCCGTTCCAGGGAGGATTCTACCGCGCTTCGCTCGTGCCACACCGGGAGCTCGTTCTCATTATCACCGGGATCGCCGGCCGCTATAATATGAGCCTTGTCTCCACGACCGTTCCCTCCGTTATCTTCAAGAATCGGCAGGTCGCCTCGCCGAGGCTCGCCTTTTGGGAAAGCTGCATTATTTATGTAACCGGCGCACCCGGAGCATGGACGGTGGCTGAGACCTCCCTCGATGGAAGATCGACGCGCACCCTCCTGAGGCTGTCACGCCTCTCCGACATCGCCCTGTTCCCGGGGGGCGTACTGTACAAGGAAGACGAGACCCTCCAAGCACTTCCCCGCGGTACGAACACGCCGCGCTCGCTTCCTTTCGGCTGGAGGCTTGCCGGACAGGCGGGCCCCGCGGCGCTGGTCGAACATGACGGAAGTCTTTACGCGCTGGATGCGGCAAAGCTTTTCACCGCCCTGCGGCTTATTGAACACCAATCCCCGGAGGTGTTAAAACACTGATACGCACCGCTGCGCTTCTCTTGCTGGTATCGCTTTTCCCGGTCGCCTCCATAGCGGCCGAAAAGGTCGATTTCTCGAAACAACTCATACACTTTGAAAAACGCTACGGCCTGAGCGTGCGGTATGAAATCGGCGAGGGCTTCTTCCCCCCGGAGTGGCTGGAAGCTCCCATATCGGCCCAGGCCACGGCCATCCCTGAAAACGAGATAAAGCGCACGTTATCCCTGGCAACAGGGGCCCTGCGCATCTATCCCGACACCGTCGTAAAAAAACACCTGAGAGCGATCCATCTCGCCGGCGGTTTTACATTCTATGGCCTCAATTTCGGGGCCACAAGCGCCGACGATTGCATATACCTGTGTAACGCCGGCACCGCGGACGGATATACCGACCGGTATATACTGCGCGCCTTTCATCATGAGTTCGCCCATATTCTGTACGCGAAGCACGTGTTTCCTTTGGATGAATGGAGCGCATGCAATCCTCCTGGATTTGCCTATTTGGGCGGCAACGACGGCGGTGTCGAGGCGATCAGGAAAGGCGCGGATTCCCTCGTCGGAGACGAACGACTCTACGGGATGGGATTCCTCGCCGAGTACGCGATGTCCTCGCCCGAGGAAGATTTGTGCGTTTATTCCGAAATGATCCTCGGCGCGGGCGAAGAGTTTGCCGGGATTATGAACAGGCACAACGCGGTTAAAAGAAAATACGCGATATGGCGCAAGTATTATCTTTCGATCGATCCCGCTTTTATGCGCACGGTTAACCCTAAAAAACCACGATGATATCGCGGTATAACCCCTCGAATTCGCGAACATCCCCGCGGCGTACGGTATGCTCATCGATTATTCGCCGAACATCTTCGATTTTATCATCTGCAAGCCCGAGGTGCCGGCAAAAGTAGGCGGCCTCGTCGTCGAGATTTCCGAATGAAGTTATGCGGCGCTGTTCAACCGGCCTCGCATTGTATTCCACTCCGAGTACGCATAACATACGCTCTATTTTTTCAAATAAGTCCACGGGATTGCGCGTCTTTCCGGTTTTTTCCCGCAATATTCCTGAGAGGTTTCGCGATCCCTCATCGCTGCGCACCAGCAGTATGCGCCGGTCGGCATATAGGAGCATTTTCTCGATCGCGGCGCCGGGATCGGGCATGGGGTAGATTGAATGCAGGCAGATAAGCGCGTCACCTCTTTCACCCGACCAGTCTTCCCAGGTCGATTGGTGGATTCGGACGCGCGATGCCGTTTCATCATCAAGCTTGCTTGTGAGGATATCGAGCATATGCAGTGAAGGCTCTATCGCCTCCATATAACGCCCCCGCGCAGCCAGCGGGATCGTAAAGAAACCGGTCCCTGCCCCTACATCAATTACGCGCCGCGCATTGCCAAGTTCGCGTTCGACGTGATCAAGCAGGATGCCGGGATATCCCTCGGCGCCCAGCCTCCGGTCGTATTCGGCGGCGAATATCTTATCGTAAAATTTCATTCAGTTCTTCCGCGCCTCCATGCAAAGACGTTTCCATTGGCGGGATCACCCACGAGACCGCGGGAAACATCGTACCACAATATTAAAATAATAAAAAAAGGGACACCCGCATCAGCGGATACCCCTTTTTTCAGCGTGAGGAAAGGAAGAAATTTACTTCTTCAGCACGTCCGCGCCCTTCTCGGCATCAACGGCATCCGCCTTCTTTTCCTCGCTTATTGCCGCGGCCGGATCAACAGCCTCTTCCTTCTTCGCGCAGCTGGTGAAAACCAGTCCAAGCGCCAAAACAAGAACTATAAGACTTGCAAACTTCTTCATGTGAATCTCCTTATTTTTATTGTTTTATAAGACCTTCGTTAAAGCTACTGCACAACCGAAAAATAGTGCGGTTTTTTCCCCCCGCCTGCGCGGGGGGAAAGCCACTATCTTCAAGGCCTGCAGCGGGTCTAATAACTGCAAATTAATCGCAATAATTATTTATCTTACTTGGTCGTCTTCTCGTCTTTCTTCGCGGCCTTGTCGTCCGCCTTCACGGCCTTGTCGTCCTTCTTCGCATCAGCCTTCTTCTCGTCGGCTTTCTTCGGCGCGGCTTCAGGCTTCGGGGCTGCTTTCTTCTCGTCTTTCTTCGCGGCCTTGTCGTCAGCCTTCACGGCCTTGTCGTCAGCCTTTTTCTCCTCTACTTTCACCGCTTTACCGGCGGCGTCTTTCTTCGGAGCATCGGCCGCAAACGCCGTGGTCGATACGACGAAAACAAAAGCAACTATAAGGCTAAGAAACTTTTTCATATACGACTCCTTTTTTTGATTGTTAAAATCATAGAACCTGCGGTTCCATACATAGTACAACAATCGAGACTGAACTTTCGGACATAATTTCCCCAAAAATATGCTGACTGAAGCACGGCTGCGCGAGGTTTACGCACTATACAAAAAGGAATTATTCGTCTATATCTACAGGTTTACCCATTCATTCGAAGTCTCCGAGGACATTCTGCACGACTGTTTCGAAAATCTGATCAAATACTCCCTTAAATACGACCTGGTCGATGTCAATATCCGGTCATTTCTTTACCGAACCGCCCATAATCTCGTTATAAACCAGGTCAAGAGAGACCGAAGAATAACACAGGTACCGCTGGAGGAAAACAGCAGTGTGAGCGGCAAAGACTATCTGGAACGGGCGAGCGAGTTCGACGAGTTGAACCGGGAGATATATCATCATATTCAATCCGCGGACGCGGTCGCCAGATCGATCTTTATTATGAGCAAGGAATCCGGCATGAGCATCGCCCTTATCGCCTCGAGCCTGGGGATATCGGAGAGAACGGCAAGGAGAAAACTCGCCGGCATTATAGAAGAGCTCGGAGATCACCTGAAAAAAAGACGTTTTTTATGAAATTATTTTATAAAACATGGCGGTTTTCCTCTTTACAATTGTTTTATTCATTAGAGGCGTTAAAAAGGATAAAGAAAGTAGTTTTTACAGCCGGCAGGCTACGCGGCATCCCGTGAGTAGAGGAAGTCAGGCCGACAGGAATTTATGGTGAATAAGGACGCGCACATCGAAGAAAAGACCATGCGCTCCCTCCTGACGACAGGAAGGCAGGGCGGTGCCCTGCGCGACCATATCGGCCGCTGCGCCCGGTGCCGGGAGCGATATGAGAAATTATTGCATGTTCTCGCGCCATCCCACCACGATGCCATCGCGCCTTCAAACGGGATTGAAAAGCGGATACTGGCATCCTACCGGATCATACAGCGAAACGAAACCGGCGGCGCTACGGGATTGAATCTATTCACCATACCTGCGACATGGAACAGAAAAGCGCTTGCGGGCGCTTGCGCCGCGTTGATTCTCGTAGCGGGCGCCGTCATCACCGCGTATCGAATGCATACACCGCAGACTCTGCCCCTCTATGTTTACTTCACGAAAGGGTCGGCATTGATCGATGGTGAGCCCGTCAGCTATCAAAGCACGATCAGAGAGGGCAGCCTCCTCGAGGTTCCCCGGAACTCCATCGTGGTGCTTTCGTACAAGGATCGTTTTCTCCTTAAAGTCTACGAAAAAAGCGAACTGCGGCTTGGAAAGGCGATGATAAAAGGTAATCGCGGGCAGAAGGAGTTCGTCTTCAATTTGATTAAAGGAACGCTTTTTACGCGCATAAACAACGAGTTGGACGAGCCGGACTATTTTTACATGACCCCGAACGCGCGCATTAAATCCTCAAGGACTGAATTCATACTGAAAGTCGCCGGGAATAAAACGATTCTCATCCCCAGGAGCGGAACCATCAACATCACCTCACTGGAAACCAAGGAAGAGGTGCTGACGTTGCCCGACAAGGAATACGTCATCACCTCCTCCATCGAAACGAGCGAGACCGGGGAATACGAGGACGTGCGCGAACAGCTGACCGATGACGCCGAAAACCCCTTCTATAAGGACGAACATCAGGAGATAAGGAATCTCCTCGCGCCGACGGGTTGAAAGCCCGCAAAATTACAATTTTTCTTCGGGCCATGCAGAGTTCCCTGAAGTCATTGACAGGTGGAAGCCGGTGCGCTCTTTTCCCCCCGGCCATACAACCGGGCGGCGCAACGAATGTGCGCCCATGTTGATCCAACGTGCATGCGTATGCTCATTCCAGTTCCTTCAATCGAGCTCCCTCCGACGGCACGAGCCTTCTGATCTCCGCGTTTGCGATCGGGGCGATCTCGCGGTGCCGGTCGGGCGGGAGGCCCAGAAACGCTGCGAAAAGAATCTGTAAAATGTCACCGTGCGACACCAGCAGGATTGTCTTTCCGGAACAATCATTTTCGCACCAGCGCACCGCGGCAAGCGCCCTCTTCCGGACCGCGGCGGGAGATTCCACGCCGGCGGCCTCGTTATCCGGATTGCCGCTGTCGGCCTTCCAGACCTCGGAATATCGTGTATCATCACCCCTGTCGTATTTCCCGAAAAAACGCTCCCTTAACAGCGGCGTAAAAATTATCCTCTCAGCCTTTACGCATTCGGCGACCGTTTCCGCCGTCTGCCGGGCGCGCAGAAAATCTGAAGAATACACGACAACATCCTTCACCCCCGAAAAATCCCGCAACGCCGCCTCTCTCGCCTGCCTCACTCCCTCGGGAGTGAGGCCGCACGATTCGAGGCCATCCCCCGGAGAGCTGCAGATGAAGCGTCCGATATTGGCTTCGCTCTGGCCATGACGCATGATGTAGTATTCGTTGACCAGGAGAAGACCACTGTGTCGGCGCTGATGGTTATCTCTCTTCCCGGTCTTCATATTGTATGGTAAAGGAGGATTCTTTCGATACGGAATACCCGCCCTTCTCATCAGTCAGCGTCACACGCACCTCGAAGGGAACGGGCGTACTGCTGAAATGGTTTTTTTGCACCGGCTCGTCGCTCCTGTCCCTGTGGAAGTCGCCGAGCAGGCTTCCCGCCAGCGAAAAACCCGATACGCGTTTCTTCCCGACATCGAGCCGTTCCACCGCAAAGCGCCGGAGCGTAACCGGATCGATGAACCAGGCCTTTACCATTCCTTTTGTTACGGGGCGCGACAGAAGCAGGCTGAAACAGACCGTATCGCCCTGGAAATAGATATGATTGAAGAGGTCCCTGTTGGTGCCTTTTTTCCTGAACGGCCTCAGCGTATAGACAAGCGACTCATCATCGATCGCGCCACCCGGCTCCAGGCGCGAACCGAGCGAGAATTCGCGCACGACCAGGCCGTCCGGCGAGCAGAAGAGCACCGCCATCGAAACGAATACAATCGCGACCACGCCCGCGCGGGCTATACGGCGGATGACGACGGCATTACTCATTGATATCGATTCTCCACCATCCCTTGAGCGCAAGCTCGTCGTCGCGAAAAAACGAGTACCTGCCGAAATAGCCGGCAATCCGCGCCCGGGCATCGTCCCCCAGTTCTACGCCTTCCGTGTATAGAACGATTTCCGGAAAAACCGCCTCGAATTCCTCCCGGGGAAACCGTTCATTCAGTGGCCGGTATTTGGCGAAAATATAAAGGAACAATGGCTCAAATATTTTTACCGCCGCGGCAATCTCCGCCGGTGTCGGATTCGGCACGTTGAGGCAGGCGGTGAAGTGATCGAATTCGACGAACGGATAGAGGGCCGGCGACACCGGGAACACATCCGCCAGGCCCATCCGGCGGTGAATCTCCATCGTCGCCTCGCGGTAACCGGTGTCGTCGAAGGTCGCATAGGTGTGAAAATACTGATCGGAATCGGTATAGGTGGAATCCACCAGCCGCACCGGAAGGAAATCGGTTTCGGAAGACGCGCTCTTCTCGACGGGCACGAGCCGGGACTTGAAATAAATACGGTCGGTGTAATACGCCGGATAAAAATCGGTCCCCCCCTTCTCGATGATTTCGTCCGCACCGCCGCCGTAACGCAGATCAATGCGGAAAAGGTGAACAAAATCCAGAAGGGCGCCTTCGATCCGACGCGCGAACTGCAGGCTATGCTGGTGTGCCGCCGAGACGGGACCGGTAATTAACCGGCGTCCGCCAAGATACGTCGGAACAAACCGGGCGATCTCGGAGAGAATATCGGCGGCAAGTCCCTGATCGATCTCCTTGACCGGAAGTCGGGGAATCCCTATCCTGCCATTAAGGAGTATGAACTCGTTCTTGATGACATTGATATGAATGGCCCGGGTGTCGTTTGCCACTGCCCCGCCTATACCATCAAGGATTCCCTGTATTTTTTTAACCGGATCCATTGTATTCGCCGTTTCAATCGGAAATTATAACGCCCGTGTATGCCCCGGGCAAGACTAAAAAGCAAATAAAAAACCCGCCCACGGCCCTAATTCCCTTGACAAACGACTTTTCCGGCTTTTAAATACTCGGGCCTGTCGCGCTAATCCTGACCATCGGCCTTCGACGGCGAAAACGATGGAATGGAGTTCCGGGAAAACGCCGGATTCGAGGCAGGTTCGATGATCGCAATTTCGGGCGAAAAGCCGCAGCGTTTCGCCCGGGCCTCGCCCGCGGGCCTTCACCGTAAATTTGTACCGCGGGCGCCGGATCGAAAAACAAGGGATCCAAGAGTTACAGGTATGAACACATTAATAAACGTCGGAGTCTCCCAGGTGGGGGCATCCTCCAGTCCGAGTATATTGAGAACGATACTTGGGAGCTGCGTCGGGATCTGCATATACGACAGAATGAAAAAAGTCGGCGGGATGGCGCACATACTGCTGCCCAATAACCCCGGAGGCGGAAACCCCGAAAAATACGCCGATAGCGCCATTCCCCTGCTCATCGCCCGCCTTGTCAGAGACGGGGCGAAAAAAGAATTTCTTTCGGCGAAGCTGGCGGGAGGCGCCTCGATGTTCAAATTCACCGCGAACGTAACTCTGGGGCAGATCGGCGAGCGTAACGTTGAGGAAAGTAAAAAGATGCTCCAAAAGAACGGCATTCCCGTTCTCGAGCAAGACACCGGGGGCAACACGGGAAGGGTCATCGACTTCTTTCTCGATGACGGCCGAATGAAGGTCAAGGCCGGGGGCCAGGAAAAACTCTATTACAAAGTATAACCATTTCGCGGAGTAAACTCATGCATGCGCATATACAGCAAAGAATCCAGGGAATTATCAACAACCTCGACCAGCTTCCCTCCATTCCGGATGTGGCGAGCAAGGTCCTCACCATGGTCAACGACCCTGATGTCGCATTCAAGGCCATTGCCGACGAGATTTCGAAGGACCAGGCCATCACCACCAATATCCTGAAACTCTGCAATTCCGCGTACTTCAGCAAGGGCAAGGAAATTTCCTCAATAGACCGGGCGATCGTAACGCTTGGCATCAAAGAGGTAAAGGACATCGTCGTTGTGGCGGCGACGCGCGAAGTTCTGAACAAGATAATCGTTGGATACGACCTCGCGCGCGGCGAGCTGTGGAAACACGGAATCGCCGTGGCTGTCCTGTCGAAAAGAATAGCCGTCTTAAAGAATAAAAAGAGCATCGCCGACATAGCCTTCACCGGCGGAATAATCCACGATGTAGGAAAAACGGTCCTCGCCCTGTTCGTGCAGAACACATTCAGGGAGATTCTCGAACTGGTCCAGACCAGGCAGATACAGTTCTCAGAGGCCGAAAAGGAAACAATGGGCTTCGATCATCAGGAGATCGGGGAGAACATACTCAACAAATGGAAATTTCCCGAGGTCCTCAAGTCCATCGTCCGCCACCACCACCAGCCCGACAGGGCGCCTGCGGAGTTTCTGCCCATCGTCTCCATCGTCCATATCGCCAACACGCTTTGCCTCATGGCGGGCATCGGCATCGGAGCGGACGGGCTGTATCATGAACTGAGCGATACGGCCATTAAGGCGCTGGGTCTCACCAACCGCGAGATGGAAGAGCTTTACGGCGACATGCCGCAGGTTCTTGACCAGGCCTCCGGCATACTCTGAGGCGTTCGATACCATGTTTCTCATAAAGACATGCCCTTCCTGCGGGAAGAGATTGCGCTTCCCCATTGACAAGGGTACGATACGCGTACGCTGCGCCTGCGGTCACGGTTTTATCGCCGATCCCGACAACCCGGCCCTGTACACGAACGCCCGGTTCGACGTTAAACACGGAAAAAGGGGAAAGGGGGCCGCCTCCAGCCGTTTCAGGGATTTTTTCGGACGGATGTACATCGGGAAAATCCGGGAAGCGATCATCATCGGCCTGCTCTCCATTAAGTATAAGCTCCAGAACTTCCGCCTCCTCCCCGTGGTGGAACAGCGCCGGATAACGGCAATCGTCGTCATCATCCTCCTTGCGATTGTTCTCCTCGGATATCTGCTCTGCGGCAGGGGCGCCGTCCCGAAAGGCAGTGACATTTTCATATGAATCCGTATCTCAATTCCACGGCCGACTACCACCGCCGTCACATGGAATCCCTCGGCTGGGAGCTCACCGTGTGCAATATGCTGCAGCAGCCTTCGAGCCCGTGCAGGCGGATTCTTGCGGGAAACAGGACCTATGGATCGCACCTTGAGGAATTTTTGTCGCGGCACATCGACTGGAACCGTGTCCACCGGGTACTCGAGGTCGGCGGAGGATATGGATACCTTATGCGGGACCTGGTCGAGGCGCACCCGCACCTGGACGCGGTAATGCTGGACATCTCGCCTTTCCTGCTCGAGCGACAGCGCGAGACACTTGGAGAAAACCGGGCCGAGTTCCTGCTCCAGGACTTCCTGGAATTCGATGCCGGACTGCTCAACGGGCTCGACCTGGCCATCCTCAACGAAAACATCGGCGATTTCCCGGCGCTCTGCAACCTCACGGCGAAGGCCCTCGGCGGCACCGGGGGCTCTTCTGAGCTCGAGACGGCCCGCCGCCTTATCCGCGACTACGGTCTCGACCATCCTGACGGGCCGTTTGTCTTCAACCTCGGTGCCGCGCTTGCGGTCGAGAAACTGTGCGGTGAGCGCGTACGGACGCTGTACTTAAGTGAACACAGCTGCGAAGCCGTCGTGCCACCGCAATACCGGCCCCTGATCCCAATGCCATCTCCGGGAACCCCCGAGAGAATACGGTTAAAAGGCCACGACGAGTACACCGTTAAGTTTGCCCATCTCGAAAGGATTGCCCGCGCCATGGGATACGAATGCCTGCGCGGGCCGTTCGCGGACTTTTTGCATGTGGAATGGACGAACGAGGTGCGCTTCATAATGACGTCACGCTCGGGGCGGGACGACCACGAGGCCATCCGCCAGTTCATCGAGGATCTTTACCGGTACGAGTACCTGCTCTTACTGAGGAGTGAATGAGGCCCGGGCGCTACCCGAGCTCGGTCGAGCGCATAGTAAGGTGACGATAATACCTGGACTTTACATGGTTGGCCTTTTCGATCTCATCAATCTTCTTTTTAAGCTCGTCCTTTTTCAGCCTGTTTATCTTTTTATTTTTAGCCGCCATACTCGCCTTGTTTTCTTCCGCCATTCTTTCCTCCAGGAAATTTAATTATGCTTCTTCTATGCCCCGCCTCAGGACCCGAGCCCCTCCAGCGCTTCCTTGAACTTCGGCACGGCGCGCTGGATAACGTTTTCTGAAACGCAGTACGCAATACGGAAATATCCCGCGCCGCCGAAACCCGATCCGGGGACCGTAAGGACGTTGAACTTCTGCAAATGGCCGACGAAGGCAACGTCGTCGGGGATGGGCGATTTACAGAAGATATAGAACGCGCCCTCCGGTTTGACAAAATCGTATCCGGCGAATTTGAGGCCTTCCATGAGAAGGTCGCGGCGCTTTTTATAAATGTTCACGTTGACCGACACGCCGGTAAGCCGCGCCACCGCGCGCTGCATGAGCGCCGGAGCGTTCACAAAGCCGAGTATGCGCGTCGAGAGAATGAGCCCCGACAGCAGCACGTCGGTCTCGACGCACCCGGGGTGCACGGCCATGTACCCGATCCGTTCGCCCGCCACCGAAAGAGTCTTGGAGTATGAGGTCACCACGATCGCCTGGGTGCAGTGTTTGAGTATGCTTGAAACTTGAAGGCCTTCGTAGACGATCTCGCGGTAGGGCTCGTCGGACACCAGGTAAATGATACGACCGGTCGACTCCATGTGCTCCTTTATCAGCGCACCGAGGGCCTTTATGTCCTCCTCGGGGTAGACCCGCCCGGTGGGGTTGTTCGGCGAATTGATGAGCACCGCCCTGGTCTTCTCAGTGAGCACGGAGCGGATGTTGCCGATGTTGAGCGAAAAATCAGGGTTCGTGTCGGCCAGGACGATCTGCCCCCGGTAGTTGTCGATATAGGCGCCGTACTCGACGAAGTAAGGCCGCGGAACGATCACCTCATCTCCCGGATTGAGTATCGTCTTGAAGATGACGTTGAGGGCGCCAGCGGCGCCGCAACTCATGACTATGTGTTTCCCCTGGAGGTCGAATCCCTGCTCCTTCGATACACGCGACGCGATCGCCTCGCGCACGTCCCCGAACCCGGCGTTTGGCATGTAGCCGTGCACCCACCGTTCGTTCTTGTCGATAAGGGCCTTCAGTGTGTCGCCAAACTCGACCGGCGGGCTGATGTCGGGGTTTCCAAGGCTGAAATCGAAGACATTCTCCTCGCCGAACTGCGCCTTGAGCCGGAGCCCCTCCTCGAACATCTTCCGGATCCATGACGATTTGCTCACCGAATCGCTGATCTTCGCTGCTACGGGCATGGCGCACCTCTCGATCGATAGTATGGTACGCTCAGCAAACCCGTTTTCCAGGCTTTAATCAAGCACTTTTCTTCTTGTAAATAATCAGCGCCGCCGCATACTGCGCAAAAAGAAAGTCCCGAGGCTCTTCCATGAGTATCGACAGTGCTACATCACGATTCGGCCTACCGCCGGCTTCACGGTTCGTTTTCGGCCTTGTCGGAATAATCGCGGGTTTTATCGTCTGCAGGCTGGTCTTTACCGGATTCAGGGTGTCGGACGCATCTATGAATCCGAATTACAGAAACGGCGACAGGGTGTACGCCCTCAGAATCGGGACGCCGCGTACCGGAGACGTCGTACTGGTCGAAAGCCCGGTCGAACCCGGGAAATATCTGCTGAAAAGGGTCGCGGCCGTCGAGGGCGACGTCGTGGAGCTTCGAAACAGGGTGATTTATATTAATAATGAGCGTGCGCAATTCAAATGGAAGACAATTACAACCGATAATAGAGTATTCCCGATGAGCTTCTCGGGGCGCGATAACATGACCGCGGTGAAGATCGAGCGGCACGCCCTTTTTCTTCTGGGCGACAATCTCGATTACAGCCTGGACAGCCGCGAGTTCGGGCCGGTTGCAAGCGGAAGCATAATCGGAAGGGTGATATATCGTTATTGAATTGGGGAACTGTCACATAATCGGGGAAGCCCGGTATTCCCGGGATTTGAAATATAAAACTGAGAATGAAGACCCTGTTTAGAGAAACATTCCGCCGCTTTATCGATGCCGCAGGTATACTCAGAAAAGAGAAGGTGTCCCGCCTTTTCTTGGTTTTCCTCATTACGGTAAGCCTGTTCGGGACCGCAGTCTATTACTTTGAACATCTCGAGCCGGGCGCGCTCATCAAAACGATAGGCGACGGGATCTGGTGGGGCTTCATCACCATCACCACGGTCGGTTATGGAGATAAATTCCCCGTAACCTGGCCCGGCAAGGTTCTCGCCATTTTAATGATCGGAACGGGTATGATCCTGACCATCGTCATCTCCGGCACCATCGCGTCGATCCTTGTAGAGCGAAAAATGAAGGAGGGCAAGGGATTGCAGAAAATAAACCTGAGCGACCACCTTATCATCTGCGGATGGAACCAGAACGCCGTGAGGATACTCCACGGCCTTCAGGCGATCTGCGATAAAAACCGGAAGAAGCTCGACGCGGTACTGGTCAACGACCTCGATATCGACACTCTCAACGAACTGCAGTTCACGTACGCATCCAAGTTTCTTTCGATCGAATTCGTCCGGGGCAACTTTACTCACGAGCAGACCCTTGAAAACGCGAATATCCGCCAGGCTCGCTCCATACTACTCCTTGCCGACGAGTCGGGGGAAAACTCCCTCGGTAACGCCGACGAGAGGGTCGTGCTCGCGGCGTACGCCGTCAACAATATCAATCCGGGGGCGCGCATAAGCGCCGAGATCATCAATCCTCAAAACGAGCAGTACCTCAAGCGCACGAGCGTGGAGAGCGTCGTGGTCAACGGCGAGTTCAACAGCTTTCTGCTTATCAATTCGGCCATGCATCCAGGCGTCCCGCAGGCGCTCAGGGAGCTGATGTCTTTCAATCTCGGGCGCGGAGTTACGTCTGTACCGGTTCCGTCGCACTACGTGGGAAAAAGCTTCCAGGATCTTTTCGGCTTCATCAGGGACCGCGACGGAAGCCTGCTGATAGGTGTCATTTCCGAATCCAGGAAACTCTCAATCGACGACTTCCTCTCCGAGGACCCATCGTCGATTGACGATTTCATAAAAAGAAAATTCGCCGAATCACAGCTCGACTACTTCGCCGACACGGGCGGCAAGCTCAATGTACTGGTAAATCCGGGATGGCACTATGTGATCCAGGGAAACGACCGCGCGCTGGTGATCGACGGGACGAAGGTGAAGGAATGACCGAATTCGAAAAATTCAGGGATACGGTAATCCTCAGGGGCATTTCCGAGATGGAGGCGCGCACCCTGTTCGACTACTGCAAGCGAGCGGTGTTCGAGAAGGGCGACCTCATCATGGAGGAGGGCGAGGAACGCAACAGCATGTTCTTTTTCATCGAGGGGGAGGCGGTTGTTTCCAATGTCATCACCATGAAGGTTTCGAACGAGCGCGGGTACAGCGATGTCGAGAAGTCCCTGGTGCGCCTTCGGGCCGAACAGGTCGGCCTCCTGGGCGAGATGTCGGTGTTCGAGGAACAGCCTCGCTCGGCCACCGTCAAAGCCTTCGAGACCTGCGTGCTTTACGAGATAGACAAAGACGATTTCAATGAGTTTCTGAAAGTGCATCCCGATATCGGCGCAAGGATACTTGCCAATATCGCCGGCATATTGTGTGCGCGCATTCGCGGAGGAAACCGCGATATTCTGAAGCTCACCACCGCGCTCAGCATCGCGCTCTCCCGATAGAACGTCCACCATTTCCCCGTGGACGTCGCTACTTCGCCTCGCCCCTGTCCGGACGGTTTGTTCCGGATTCACCCTGTTGCCTGCCGGCCATGATGCGGTCCAGTCTCTCGTCCTCCTCCCTCTCTCGCTGCCGCTTCCGCATTGTCGCAAGTCGGGCCGCGGCGATGTCGATCTCCCGCTTCACCCAGTCCATGTTTTCAATCTCGCGCGCCTTCGCGAGGTTTTCGAGCGAGCCGGCGCGGCCGACCTCTCCAAGGTAAACGGCCGCCCGGAACCTAACTTCGGGATCGCGGCTCTTCAGGCCTTCCTCCAGGAGCGTCGTGTTTTTTTCAACGTCATCGCCCAGCGCCACGAGCGCATAAACGCCGGCAAGCCGAACGCGCTCCACTGGGGATCCGGCCGCAATATCGCGCAATCGTGGTGCGTGTGATGCATTCTCTGAAAGCGCCGCGGTCCGGATCGCCTCGAACAGAACACCTTCGTCGCCGGAGGACAGGCCGTCATTGACAACACCCTCTGCCGCGGCCGACTTGAAGAAACTGAGCGCAAACAGAATGGATCTCTTCACCTCGGGGCTTTCTTCGCCACCATAGCGCATAACGAGATGGGGCACGGCGCGATCGTCACGAAGCCTTCCAAGCGCTTCCGCCGCGACGGAACGGGTCCGCACGTGGCGCCGGGCTGCAGACTCCTTATCGCGCCCGCTGTTCAGGTTCTCAACAAGGTAAAAAAACGCCGCCTTGTTGCCGGCAAAGCCGAGTTGCAGCATGGCGTCTATTCGCCGCTCGTGCGACCCCGAGCGCAGCGACTCAATGTACCGGTTTTCAGCAGTCGGGGCGCCGGACGGAATCGCGAAGACCATGACAAACGCTGTGGCGCATAACATATGCTCGCGGACTCTCATCAACAGTCTCCTTGGTGGGAGAATGGCCCGAGTCTATATCCAAAGATTATAATTGACAAGCCATTTTCGTCTGTTAGATTTTCATTCGCAGCGGCATTATCGTGATTTTTATCACAATCCGGGAATATTGAAGCTTTCCCCGCGCATGCCCGGCGAAGGGATCGCATTCCCGGGTTTCGCGAAAACTCGAATATTTTCGCGCCCCGAGCCGTGAGAGGGACGCCGGAGGACGGTGATCAAATGAAAGCGATCATTATGGCCGGCGGAGAGGGGACGCGGCTACGGCCGCTCACCAGCAACCGCCCCAAGCCGATGATTCCCATCATCAACAAACCGGTAATCGAGCACACCGTCAACCTTCTCAGAAAAAAGGGTATCACCGATATCGTAGTAAGCCTCTTCTACAGGCCGGAAAACGTTCAGAACTACTTCGGGGACGGCTCCGAGTGGGACGTCAATATCACCTACTCCATAGAGGAGTCCCCCCTGGGGACCGCGGGCGGGGTCAAACAGGCCGCGGGCAATACCCGCAATACCGTGATCGTTCTCAGCGGGGACGGCATCATCGATTTCGATATCGACAAGATTCTCAAGTTCCACCGCGAAAAGCGGTCGCCGTTTACAGTCGTACTCACACGGGTGGCCGAACCGGTCGACTACGGAATTGTAATAACAAAAGACGACGGCCGTATCGACAAATTCCTCGAAAAGCCCGCGTGGAGCGAAGTTTTCAGCGACACCGTAAACACCGGAATGTATGTCATCGAACCCCAAATACTCAACCGCTTCATACCCGAAGACACCAAATATGATTTTTCCACGGACCTGTTTCCCATTTTACAGGAAAGGGGAGTCCCGCTGTACGGATTCATCGCCGACGGATACTGGTGCGACGTGGGCACCCTCAACTCGTACCGCGAAGTACACCGCGCGATTCTCGACGGCCTCGTCAATATCGAATTCCCCGGAAAAAAAATCGGGGAGAACGTCTGGGTCGGGCGCAACGTCGAAATTTCACCCGAGGCGGTCATCCATGGCCCGGTCGTACTCGGTAATTTTGTAAGGGTCAAGTCCGGGGCCGAGATATCGGAGTTCAGCGTTATCGGCGACGGCTGCGTAATCGACGAGGGAGCCTCGGTCAAGAGGAGCATCATCCTTCCTAACACGATCGTCGGACCGAAGAGCGAGCTTCGCGGTGCGGTCATTGGAAAACGCTGCGTCATTGAAAGCGGCGTCACCATCTACGAGGGAGCGGTGGTCAGCGACGACTGCGAGATCGGCAGCGGTTCGGAAATCCCCCCGGGCATCCGGGTGTGGCCCGAAAAGATCGTCGAACAGGGCACCCGCCTCACCACCGACCTCATATGGGGACGGACCGAAAAAAAGGTGCTCTTCGGGACCGACGGCATCCTCGGCTCATTCAACACCAAGATCACGCCGGAATTCAGCGCCAGGCTCGGTTCGGCCCTGGGCGCCTTCCTGGGAAAAAACACCATCGTGATAATAAGCCGCGACACGACCGCGGCGGCGCGCCTCATCAAGCGCGCGCTTACGGCCGGCCTCCTCTCCATGGGGGTCGAGGTGTATGACATGGAGATTGAATCCATTCCCATCAACCGCTATTCGACGCGCTTTATCAGCGCCGATCTGGGCATCTACGTGCAGGTATCGCCCATGACCGGCCTCCAGTTCGTCCAGATCAAGGTATTCAACAAACTCGGTTTCCAGATATCGGTAGCCGAGGAAAAGAAGATCGAAAGCATCTTTTACCGCGGAGACTATCCGCGCAAGGACGCTTTCGAGGTCGGAAAACTCGTATACCCGATACACCATCTCGAGTCGTACCTGTCGAACGTAAAAAGGTACGTCAATCACGAGATACTCTCGAAAAAACGTTTTAACATCATCGTCGACTGTTTCAACGGAGCGACGTCCTATGTCTTCCCCGACCTGCTCGTAAGCCTGGGCTGCAGCGTGTCGGTGCTCCGGGGACAGATCAAGGAAACGCTGAGCGAGAATGAGTTAAGGCTCGAGACACGAAAGGCGCTGGAGGAAATAGTCGACATGGCGCGGGCGAACCGCGAGATCGGCGTCATAATCGGTCCGCATGGAGAATACCTGACCATCATTGACGAAAGGGGGAATGTGCTCTCATCCGACGAGACGGGCGCCCTTTTGGCCCTGTATTATATGAAATACCGCGGCGAGAAGACGATCAACATTCCGATAGTGTCGCCATCGGTAATCGAGAAGGTCGGCCATGCGTACGGAGCGACGATACTGCGCACCAGCTCCAATATACGCGCCCCGCAGGAAGCACCCGATATCTTCCAGTCCGGACCATCCGGGCGGTATCCCTATCTCGAGATGGCCTACGATCCCATGATCGTCGCCCTCATTATTCTCGAGCTCATCGCCACCGAAGACCGGCCCCTGCACGAACTGCGGGAGCGCCTGCCCCGCGGCAACATCCACAGCACCTCGCTCCCCTGCAGCATGGAAGAGAAGGCGTCGGTCATGCGGATGCTCTCCTCGCTGTCGCCGCCAGAGGGGACCAGAATCGAGATGATCGACGGCGTGCGGATTGTACGGGACAACGCCTGGACGCTCATTCTCCCGGACGCGACACTCCCCCTAATGCATTTCTATGCCGACGGCGATTCCATTGACGCCCGTGACGCGATACTCGAGGAGTTTATCCTCATGGTTAAAAAATTCAAGAAAGGATAAGATACCATGGCACCGATGTACGAAATAAACATGGAGCGCCTGCAAAATACGTTTATCGACCTGGTAAAAAGACCGTCGCCGTCGTGGAAGGAAAAGCCGGTAATCGAATACCTTGCGCCCATATTCAACGAGCTGGGCGTCTCCTGGTCGCTCCATCCATGCGGCCAGTCGCACAACCTGCTGGCCCGGATAGACGGAGATCCCGGCCGCAAGACCCTTTTGTTTTCATGCCACCTGGACACCGTGGTCCCCTGCGAAAACGTTGTTCCGGTTATCAGGAGCGGTAAAATAACCAGCGACGGGAAAACGGTCCTCGGGGGAGATGACAAGGCGGCGATCGCCGCTTTTATCGAGGCCATGCGCATCCTCAAGGAAACCGACATGCGGCACGGCCCGCTCGAATTTCTCTTCTCATGCGCGGAGGAGATCGGGCTTTACGGCATCAAGGGCTTCGATCTTTCGCTCATTCGCGCGGACTTCGCTTTCGTTTTCGACAGCGGCGGCGATATCGGCGGCATCGTACTCGAAGCCCCGACACAGCTTACCATGGAACTCTTCGTCAAGGGTAAGGCCGCCCATGCGGGCATGGAGCCCGAGAAGGGCGTAAGCGCCATCCGTGTCCTCTCGGAAATCATCACCCGCATGCCGCACGGACGAATCGACAAGGAAACGACCTCGAACGCGGGGATCATAAGCGGTGGCAAGGCCACCAATATCGTTGCGGAAAACGCCTACTGCAAACTGGAGGTCCGCTCGATCAAACCGGCGAAGCTGCGCTCGGTCGAGGCGCGGATTAAGAAAACGGCGACGGAAACGGCAGCCCGCCATGGAGCGAAAATCAGGATAACGCGCAATCTCGAGTACTCCGGTTTTTCCCTCAGGGAGGACAGCCCCGTGGTGCGAATGGCGGCCTCCGCCGTTCGGAAGATCGGCAAGACACCGCGCTACGAAAGCTCCGGCGGGGGCAGCGACACCAACATTATAAACCGCGCGGGGATAAGGGCGGTGAACCTCGCCATAGGCATGAGGGCTGTCCACACCACGAAGGAATTCATCTACATGCGCGACATCGCATCGGGCACCCGTCTGGTGCTCGCCCTCATCGACTCCGCCTGAGGCCTCAGCTGGCGCACCCCAGCTTTACCACGAAATACGCCCCGCAGATAAGCGTGAGCGGCAGCGTGAGAAAATAGGTGAGCAGGTCGCGCGAGGTGACGGCACTTGCGTGGATGACCTTCTTGCCGAAATACGAGTAATGGTAGTGCCGCGGGTCCTGGGACCGTCGGTAGATCCTCATCGAAACGCGCCCCTTTATGAAAAGCGAAAGCAAAAAAACCAGCCCGGATTCGATGAAGAGCATGCGGTCGAGGTTGAGCGCCTTGACCTCGGCGGGGCTTATGAGGACCAGCACGGCGAGAAAAATTCCTATGAAGATGTTGGTTATCGCGGTGGTAAGGAATCCCCTGAAATACCTGTCCTGCTTTTTCGAAATGTAGCTTATCAGGAAAAAGATGTGCGTCAGGAAGGATATCTGCAGTATGGTGATAAAAAAAAGCGCTATCATTCGTTGAACGGTTATTCATCCGGGATCCGTTATATCTTGACATCCGGGTTGAGTATGGGCATAGTACCTGGAAAGTCAAGCAAAAGGGACCGTAGTCCCCCTTATTCAATCGAACCAGCGTGAGCGCGACAAACCTTTTTAACCTTTTACGCGCAGCAGCGGACGCGAAGCCGGATTCGCCATTCTTTTATCACAACGGACAGACGGTAAGCTACGTGCGCGCCCTGTCGGCGGCGGAAAGCCTGTCCGCCGCATTCGAAACACGCGGAATCGGGCGCGGAGAGCGCGTGATCATCCAGTTAAGTAACTCCCCTGAATTCATTTACGGCTTTCTCGCCCTCAACCGGATCGGGGCCGTCGCGGTACCGGTAAACCCGGCCGCGCGCCGCCACGAGATGCGACGCTACGTCGAGCAATGCGAGCCGAAAGCTCTTATCACCACATCCGACAGGCTCGACGACCTTCGCCACGGAAGCTCGTATATACTTCCGCGCGATGCGATTATTCCGACCGATGTCGCCGGTGAATTCGTTTCGCTTTCGGAACCGGCCGGGAAGGCGCGCTCATCCGGTGGTGCAGTCTCCGTGGCGGACGACGAGCCCGCCGCCATCATTTACACGTCGGCCATGGACGGCTGTGCGCTCGGGGCGCTCATCACTCACCGGGGCATTTACGAGACGGCGCGCGCCTCGGCCGATATCTTCGCCCGCCGGGACGATGTTTTCATCACTGTTCTACCGCTCTTCCATGCATTCGGCCTTACTTCATCGCTCTTCGTCCCCCTGTACAATATGGCTCCTCTGCACCTGCTCGGACACTTCTCCCCGAAGGCGGTGATGGCGGCGCTGAACGCAGGCTCTACGGTTTTCGCGGGGGTTCCGGCCATGTATAGCATACTGGCCTCCGTAATCCCCTCGGGTGCCCGGTTCCCCGGAATGCGCACATGGATATCCGGGGGGGAAGCCATATCGACTCGGACACAGGCCATCATGATGGAGCATTTCGGTATCGACATTCGACAGGGATACGGGCTCACCGAGGCATCCCCGATCGTTACCTGGAACAGGCCCGGAATGCCGAACCGCCACGGGTCGATCGGAACCCCGATGCCGTACAATCAGGCGAGAATTGCGCTGGATGGAAACGACCACCCTTCATGCAACACGGGCGAGATCCTGGTGAAAGGCGTAAACGTGGTGCCGGGTTATTACCGGCGCCCGGATGCCACGGCCCTCCACATCGTCGACGGCTGGCTTCGCACCGGTGACACGGGATATATCGATACCGACGGCTACTTTTATTTAACCGGACGCTCAAAAAACATGATCATCCGAAAGGGATTCAACGTCTATCCGCGCGAGGTCGAAACGCTAATACTGAACCACCCCTCTATCGAAAGCGTCCTGGTTTCAGGACACTTTACGATGAATAACGACAGCACGTTCAAAGAATCACTCGAGGCCGAGATTACCGTAAAAAGGGGGCATGACCTGAGCGCTGACGCCATTCGCCTTTGGTGCCGCGAGAATTTTTCACTCTACAAGATTCCGGACACATTTATTGTACATTCTTAGGCGTTCAACTATTCGGCTGCGGCTGGGGTAGCGATAAAAAGGCTCCGTTGAAAAAAAGAGAGGTATCCGTGGAGAATACCTCGCGCAAATTTAGCGGAATATTTGGAAGGAAATTAAAGTGTACCAGGAATATCCCAGCTCACTATATATTATAGAGCATATATCATGCCAGTAGTTAATAATACCCGAATATTAAGCCCAATAATTTTTCTCAAACCGATTTTACTCGATTTTACTATTCAATCACCGTGTAATGTTTAAATGGTTGCATGGTTATCGCAGTCAAGGCCCGGCAGAATCGCCTGTTTTTCACAGAGATGTATTAATGCGAGGGGATTATCGTCCTGTATTTAGTACACATGTACTGAATACAGGACATCTTTCCTATTTTTTAAAGAACCGCTCTGCCGCCTCCGCATTCAATTTCTTCACGGTCTCAATGACAAAGGGATCAGACGAGTCCTTGCAATAAACCCATACGGTTATAATCGGGATTACCCGGATCTGGCCAATGTTGTTGTATTTTACCTCGAAGGCTAGATCCGCCCCATGGACGCCGTTGTCCGAGAAAAAGTAGTTTACCCTTTCGAGCCCCACCACATCGGGATCGCTCCCGGAAACGCGGAAACCGTTTCTCATTTTGATGATGTTCGACGTCCTTTCGAGAAGAACGCGCATGTAGGCTATTCCCTCCGGATTGGGACTTACCAGTCCGCTCTTACCGTTCACGATCTCGTCTTTCATCTGCCGGAACTGAGCCTCGCCATACACCGTTTCAGGCTTCGGCGTGATGTCGACTGCGCCGCCGTCCACGTTCCAGACGCAGGCGAAATCGACCTTGCCATCGGCGTCGTTGTCCGTGATGAGCACCACCTGGCGCGCTCCCTTCTTAAACCTTCCGATTATGACATTGCTCACCTTGCCGATGGACTGGAATATTGCGTAATCATCGTTGGTGGCCGGAACCGGCAGCTGCTTCACATTGAACATGGTGACCAGGTCGTTATGGATATACTTTCCGCTGGCGATGTTGTTCTGCAACGGCTTTCTGCCCGACTGAGCTCCCGCGTCGATGAATGCGCCGAATGTCATTGGGACAGCAATCAGTATGATAATTGATATTCTCCTTGCTTTCAAAACTTCCTCCCTAATTATCTTATCCGCAATTCCCGAGCATGGCCCGCGGCCCGGCGAACAGCCAGTCTGTGGACTGCCAGAAATCACACGGCCATTATTAAAAAACTGGATTGTCCCGAATTAACGCCCAAGTAAGCTACAAAACACCGGGGGAATTGGCAACAATAATATCGCATTGCGGCGGTAAATTTCAAACAGGCGCCGCACCAGCCAAAAAGGGCGCGGCCGTCCGGCCCGCGCCCTTTGCCTCCACGATTCGAACGGCGGGTTATTCCTGGCCGGTATCGAGATCGAGCGACTTCTGCCCTCCCCTGGCATGGACAATCAGCCTGTCGCCCCTAATCTCAAGCCTTCCGTCGTTGTTTAGGTTTTTCCGCCAGAGCACCGGCCCATCTGCCGATGCGCAGTAGACGTAATCGCCGGAGGCGATATAAATTCTGTCATCCCTGCGCACTGGAGGATTTATCACCTTCCCTTCCCAGAGCACGCTGCCGTTTTTGATAAAATAGATCTCGTATCTGGTGATCAGGAGTCGTCCATCGGGCTTCGGCTTCTCCTTCTCCATCTTGACGACCGCCGCGATCTGCCGGATGACCTCCCTGGGCCGCTCTTCTACCGCAATCAGTTCGCTCTTTTCGTCCTTGAAGTCCTCAACCTTGAACGCCTGGACCTCCTTTCGAGATACGACAACGTCGCCGCCCGCCTCCTCTATTACCTTTACCACGGCGACCTCGAATCCTTCACCCGATTCCCTGGCGAGGATTTCATCCACCCGCTTCGTGGCCTTTTTTACGTCATTCTCGGTTACGACGACCTTCTCCTTTTCCTCGACCGCCGGCGCCCCTTCCATTATTTTCTCAATTGAACCTTCCAGCTTCTCGACCCGCTTTATGACCTTCACGCTTCCCTCGTAAACCTTTATCCGCGTGGTCTTCATGATGTCGGCCTCGACGGTGAATTTGGTGCCCCGCACGCCGGCCACCGCCGTCGGTGTCTTCACCAGAAAGCTCTCCTTCTTCATGAGCTTTTTGGGCTTGCACAGCATCCTGCCGACCTCAAGGCCAAGCGCCGTGTTCTCGACCGCGCCCTTTCTCATAAGCTGCGAGATGAGCACCTTCGAGTTTTCCTTGATCCTGATTATCGAATCGCCGATCTTCAGATCGCACGAGGACCGGCCCGCGGTGACGAGCCGGTCGTTTTCCTTTATCATCGCGCCTATCTCGGTCGCGGCATCATTTATCTTAACGTCCCCGATAAAAAACATCACCGTCGCGTACTCGTCGACGGCCTTCGCGCATCCCATCCATAACGAAGCCACGACGATCAGGCATACCAGCGTCAATCTTTTCATAACACCCCCCTGTAAAACCATTACGGGGCGATGATTGCCCCTGGATATATGATGTAGTACTGCGCCTTTTTCTTAAAAATGCAAGTAATTCGTCTTTTTTTAAAACCAGGCCGCAATGCAGACCTATAAATCTTTGACAATACGGCCCGGATAGGCAAGCATATCGGGCGGTAAAAAATGAGCGAAAACCAGAAAAATACGGGTATCATGCTTGGCGCCGTTATCGGCGACGCGCTATGCACGCCGCTGGAGGGATTGAGCGCCGGACACATACGTTCCGTATTCGGCCATATCAGGGACTATGCGGATCCGGAGCCCGCGCTCAGGGGGAAGATGCACCGCTGGCGAAAACCTGCGCTTTATTCCTCCCTCTCTCAGATGACCCTGCTTCTCCTTATGACCGACCGGACGCCGCGGGGGGCGGACATGGGACGGTTCATGGAAATAATCTCGAACGCCCCCTCCGTGGAAGGAAGCGCGTTCGGCGTATTCCGCCATCCGGGGCCGGCGGAGCGCGCATTACTTGAACGGCTCACCCGTAAGACCGGCGCCGTCCCCCCGGTCACCTGCGCCCGGACTGCCGCCATTACGGCTCCCTTCGCCGCGATAACGGAAGTCCGCGAGGGCGGCGCTCCCCGCGGCCTCGAGGCGGCGCTTGTGTTCAACCGGGACCCGGTCTCCATCGCCGCCGCGCTTGTATTCGGCGGGGTCCTCCGCTCCCTGAGGACCGAGACCGCCATACCCGCGCCAGAACCGCTTTTCGAGATTGCCGCGGCCTCCGCCGAACTGCTCGCCACGGAGATCGACGGGCGGTCTGATCTGGTGTTCCGGGCCGGGCTCAACCCCGAGACCCTGCTCCGGGCGACGACGGATTTCCGCGACCTCTTTCGCGAACTCGGCCGCAGAAGCGGAATCGACGCGGCCGTGCCGCTCATCTGTTCCGCCGTTAATCGTCACGTAAAAAGTCCCATCACCCGGGCGACGGTAAACCATCCACTTGCCCTGCCACCCTTCGCGCTTGTGCTGTGCGGCGCCCATCATGACGCACCGGAATCGGCCCTCTTCGCCGCCGCGGACGGAGGCGGCGCCTGCGGGATACTGGCTTCTCTCTGCGGGTCGCTCGCGGGTGCGGCCGCCGGAAAGGCCTGGATCTCAGATGGACTGCTCGACGGACTTGTCAACCGCCGCAGGCTGCTCGACATCGTGGAGACTGCCGCTCGAAACAGGGCCGCAGAGGGACACGCGCGCGAATTCCTGGCCGCGGAGGCGCCCCTTACGCGCAAGGAAATCGAGGAATATACCGCGCGAAACCGCCGCCGGCCGACCGCTACAAAAAAACCGGGCGCGCGAAAGGACGCCGAGCGCGAACTGTCGCGGCATGTGGTCGAGAGCTGGACAAAGGTCGACAAGGCCCGGTGGAAGAAGGAGAAGCGACACGGGGACGACGACTGACCGTCAGGAGTTGAGCTTGCGGTGCACCTCGGCAATGAGCGACAGGGCCTCCGGCATGATATAGCCGAGCATCTTCTCCTTGTATTCCGGGTCGGTAAGCCAGCGCCCCGTGGCCGTTACGATGGGGACAAACCGGCCGCCGCGCGCCGCGAAGATACCGCCACTGCACAGGGCAAGCTTTCTGCGGTGCCGCCCCTTTACGCCCGTACAGAAGCCCACCGAGAATATCCGGTCGTTCAGGAAGACCGGACCCGCGAAATGAACCGACAGGTCCACGGTAACCCCGCCCTGCCATACGGTTAGAAATCCCGCCCACGCCAGAGTTTCGTCAAGTATGGCGATGATCGCGCCGGGATGCACGCGGCTCGGAGAGATGGTATTCATCTCGGTGCATTGCATCGATCCGCTTTCGCCCTCGTGCAGGCATTCCGTATAGATATTCCCCGTTTCCGTCTCCCTGAACTCAAAGACCCGGCGTGTATGCAGCGACTGATAACGGTCCCTGAAAATAATTTTATCGGAGAAAACGGGAATGACAAATGAGCTCTCGGCCTTTACCGGCTCCGCGAGCAGCGCTTCCATATTCTCTCGCTCACCCTCCACGAGCCCACCGGAAACCTGGCGGACGGTGGCGCGAAGGTACGGATTTCCGCCGCCGGGCCCGACGATTGAGCCGTTCCATGAACCGCCGGCACCCTTTATATCAACCGTCACCTCGTTGCCGACCGCGATGCGATCGCCCCCGAACCTGAAATCGGCGCACCATCCCTGTTCGAAGACGGACGGGTCGGCGAGGTCGGCAAGCTCGACAATCGACGTCATGCCGACACCGCCGTGGGGTATGCCCGGCCATCCCTCATGCCGGCCGTCAATTTTCAATACCGCGCGGCCCCCCGCCGGCGTCCGCTCCCATCCATTGAAAAGATAACCCCGGGGGCCGCAGAAATAGCAGCCCTCGTGCCGGTTTCCCGCGTGACCGTTCATTTCTTTATGCCACGAGGACGAATCGGGCGGCCCCCGATCGCGGAGCGCATGACCGTTTCGCCCGCCTGCCCCATCTTTTCATCACATGTGTCCGATGTGCCGCATCCATCTGCGGACCGGCCGACAACGGCGGGGAAGAACCTGGCCCCTCCCATTCCATCAGATATGTTTACCATCCCCCGCAATTCGAGGAACCGGAGCGTGAGTGCCACCCGGCCGCGCACCATCCCGGGCCTGAAGGCGCCGAAGGCGCCCCGTTCCCTTACGACGAATATGTCCGGCAGTATTTCGTTCATGGGCGTTCTTTCCGCGGATAGAGGCGGAGCCAAATTCCAACCTGCCTATCCCGAAACCGGCATAATGGCAAGCAATATTGAAATAAAAATCGCCGACAGGCCCCTTTCCTGCTATAATCACAATGAAAAATGTTGACAATTTGGATGCATTAGGCATTAACCGGTACTGTGTTAAAAGAAATACAGCCTGACGGGAATTCCCCCACACTGACCTACAGAGGAACCTGATGAAATTCGCAGAATTCAATCTTCATCCCGACGTAATACGGGGGATCGATGACGCCGCGTTCACCGACTGCACCCCGGTACAGGAAATGACCCTCGAAAAGACCCTCAAGGGTATCGATGTATACGTTCAGTCGCAGACGGGCACCGGGAAAACGGCGGCCTTCCTCATCACCATCTTCCACCTTTTCCTCACCGGCGACCGTTATAAAAACAAAAAGGCGCTCATCATCGTACCGACGAGAGAGCTCGCCGTTCAGGTAGAAAAAGAGGCGAAGTTTCTGGGCAAGCACTGCCGTTTTAAGGTCGGCAGTTTTTTCGGCGGAATCGGCTACGAGAAACAGGAGAAGCTGCTTCAAGACAATCTAAACGTCTACGTGGGCACACCGGGCCGCCTTATCGACTTTTATAAATCCGGGAAGCTGGAACTCAAGGCCTTTGAAATCCTGGTGATCGATGAGGCCGACCGGATGTTCGATATGGGATTCATCCCTGACATCCGGTATATGGTGAAAAAGATGCCGCCTCCGACCCAACGCCTTACCATGCTTTACTCGGCGACACTCAGCCAGCGCGTCAAACAGCTCGCCTGGGAATATATGAACGATCCGGCCGAAATCGAGATCCAGCCCGAAAACGTGACGGTCGACACCATTTCACAGAAGATGTACCACGTTTCGCGCGAAGAAAAGTTCAGCCTGCTTCTGGGCCTCATGCGAAAGGAAGAGCCGAAGAGCGTGCTCATCTTCACCAACACCAAGAAGATGGCCGAAATCGTTTCGCGCAGGCTCGCGGCCAACGGCTACCCCAACGAGTACATAAGCGGGGACCTTCCGCAGAAGAGCAGGCTCAAAATCATCGAGAACATCAAGTCCGGCCGCACAACCCTTCTTGTGGCGACCGATGTGGCGGCCAGGGGCCTTCATATCGAGGACCTCGACATGGTGGTCAACTACGACCTTCCTGATGATTGCGAAAACTACGTTCACCGCATCGGCCGAACGGCACGGGCCGGGAAATCCGGCAAGGCGATATCCCTCGCCTGCGAGGCCTTCGTGTTCAACCTCGAGGCCATCGAAAAATTCATTGGCATGAAAATACCGACCGAATGGGAATATGAAGACCTCCTCGCCAGGAACATAAAGGACGCCGGACCACCCCCGCGCAGCGCTGACGGCGGTCGTCGCGAGCGAAGCGATCGCGGAGGAAGAGGGGCGGGCGGCAGGACGCCCCAAACCGGCGACAGAAAAGATGGTCGCAGGGAGCGAAGGCCGCAACGGCCGGCGGACTCGGCATCGGAACCTAAGGCGGCGGCGGAACCGAAACCGCAGCGTGATCGCAAACCGCAATCGGACCGCAAGCCGGCCGGCGAACGTCGTCCGCGACAGGACAGTCGGCCTCCGCAGGCGGCCTCCGGACAGGGACAGAGGAAGCCGGACTCGCGCCGCGATGGCGACAAACGGCATCGCGACAACCGCCGCCAGGGAAGCGGTTCGCAGAGCATCCCCGGCCGCCTTCCCGGCAACGCCACTGCCGAGGAACGCCTGGCGTACTACAGCCAGAAATACGGCGAGGATTTCATGCTTGGCGAGGGCGGCAAAAAAACCTCGAAGAAGAAAGGAGTTACCGGCGCCATTAAAAAGCTGGTTGACCTGTTTAAAATCAAGAGCTGAAAGAGCTTTATAACAAAGGGGCCGACTCAAAACAGTATCCGCCCCCTTGATAATCTTAGCCCTTCTTTGCCGCGCTGAAGCGCGGCATTTTTATTTATCGAACAGTTTAATAAACTCCTTATAACCTTCCTTTTCAAGATCCTCTTTCGGCACGAATCGGAACGCCGCCGAATTCATGCAATACCGAAGCCCGGCGGGAGCCGGCCCGTCTTCGAAGACATGGCCGAGATGCAAATCGCCATACCTGCTTCGCACCTCCGTCCGCGTCACAAAAAGCGAACGATCCACCCGCTCGACCACGTTTTCGGCGACGAGCGGCCTGGTAAAGCTGGGCCAGCCGGTCCCGGAATCGTACTTGTCCTTCGAGCTGAAGAGCGGCTCTCCGCTGACTATATCGACATAAATCCCGTCGCGCTTCTCGTTCCAGTACTCGTTCTTAAACGGCGGCTCGGTGCCGTTCTCCCGCGCCACTTTATACTGAAGAGGGGTAAGCTTCTTTTTGATCTCATCTTCGGAGGGCTTTGTGTACACGGGCACATCCCCGGCGGAATCGCCACGACCATCCCGGCTCCACGCGGAGCGTATGAATAAATCGCGGCCGGAAAAATGCCGGTAGTATTTGTAACGCCGGGCGTTCTTTTTATGGTAATCCTGATGGTAGTCTTCAGCCGGGTAAAATCTTATTGATGGCAGTATTTCGGTAACGATCGGTTTTCCGAACCTTTTTGATCGCGCAAGCTCATCGCGTGATTTCTCGGCGACACGTTTCTGCTCGGCGTCGTGATAAAAAATCGCCGTTCGATACTGCGCACCCCTGTCGATAAACTGCCCCGCCGAATCGGTGGGATCGATCTGTCGCCAGAAAATCTCGAGAAGCTTTTCATAGGTGATCTTCGAGGGATTAAAGCGTATTTGCACCGCCTCGAGGTGGCCGCTCTTCCCGGAGGTTACGTCCTCATAGGTGGGATTCTCAAGCTCCCCTCCGGTGTATCCCGATACCACTTCTTTAACACCCTCCATTTGCTCGAAAGGCGAAACCATGCACCAGAAACACCCCCCGGCGAAGATTGCCGTCTCCTCATTCTGCCTCGAGGCAATGGTCACCGCCGCGAAAAGAACGACAAGGAAAAGTATGCCGTATTTTACCAAGTATTGATCCATTGGCCCTCTCCCATCCCAAATAAAGCATATACTAATATACTAAAACATCCGGGACGAGTCAAGTGCCTGCAAAGAAGCGGACTGTCCTCTTCAACAGCACTGATTAACGTCACTACCAACGGACCGGCAGCATGTTCCTCTTCTGGTTTCCGAAGGGCTAAAACCGCATCCTTTCGAGCCTATCGGGTCAGTTTTGCCGCAATCTGAGCGACGTGACGCCCCTGAAAGCGCGCACCGGCCAGCTCGTTTTCACTGGGCTGGCGTTCGCCTTTACCGCCGGCGATCGTCGATGCGCCATATGGCGACCCCCCGGACATCTCGTCAATTCTCGTCAGGCCCTCGAAGGCGTACGGCAGGCCAACGATGATCATCCCCTGATGCAGCAGGGTTGTATGGAAACTCAGTATTGTCGATTCCTGTCCGCCGTGCTGAGTGGCCGTGCTTGTAAAGACGCTGCCGGCCTTTCCCACCAGCGCGCCCTTCGACCACAACGGCCCGGTGGAGTCGAGGAAGGCGCGCATCTGTGCGCACATGTTCCCGAACCGGGTCGGCGTACCGAAAATTATGGCGTCGGACTTTTCCAGATCGTCGAGCGTCGCGATCGGAATTTGAGCAAAGGCCTTCTGCGCGGCGGCAATCCCCGCCTGTTCGAGCACTTCCTCCGGCAGCGTCTCGCGAACCCGCAGTAGAACCGGTTCGGCCCCTTTCACCTCACGCACCCCTTCGGCGACGGCCGTCGCGAGCCGATAGATATGCCCGTAGGCCGAATAAAAAACAACCGATATTTTCATGAGCAGTCCTCCTTTTTTTCATTGATGTTAAGATGATAGTAATATAATAATATTCAGCCTTGTAGTCAATTATCCGCAAGCCGGCCGGCGGTGCCGGCGCAACTTTCGGGTGTATACCATAGAGGTCAGGCATGAACAACGGCATCAATTCCGGCGAAGTGTCCCGCAGGGGATTTCTCTCATTCGTAATCACAACAGCGGCGACCCTGGCCGCGTCCGGCCTGTTCGGACGATTCTTCAGCCGTTACGCGCAGGCTAAGGAGTCGGGTAATTCCGGCAAGTTCAAGGCGATAAAGGTCGCGGTAAACGACAACGGTATAAGAATACTCCTTAAAAACGGATTTATCACCGATGGTACGGGCACCCCTGGATTCAGGGGGGACCTTTTAATCAAAGGGAGCGTCATCGAGGAGATAGCGCCCGGCGGGATGGAATTCACGGGCGAAACTGTCGACTGCGAGGGTCTCGTCGTATCACCCGGCTTTATCGACATGCACTCGCATATGGACGGGGTGCTTCCGGCCGAGGGCCATGACGAACTCAAAACGCCCTTCACCGCCCAGGGCGTCACCACCTTCGTCGCCGGCAACTGCGGTTTCGGAGTGGCGGCGTATATGAAAAACTCTCCCCACCGGGAGATGATCGAAAAACGCATCATGGACCGCATATTCTCGGTCGAATGGGACACCTACGGTGAGTTTTTCGACCGCCTGAAGAACCGATCACTCACCCACAACATGGCGGTGCTCGCCGGAAGCGGCACCACCCGCATGTCGATGCGCGGCATGAAGAGCGATCCGTTCTCGCCCGACGAAATGAAGGTCTACCGGGGGCTCCTGGAGGAGGCGCTCGACCAGGGAGCGCGCGGCATTTCATACGGCCTCCAGTACGAGCCGGACATCTTCGCGACGATGGAGGAGCTTACGGAAATCGCCCGCCTGGTGAAAAGCAGGGATGCGGTAATCACCGTTCACATGAAGGCCTACTCGGCGCTTTCGCCCTCCTACCCGGTCCGGCCCTTCGGAAGGGCGCATAACCTCCTGGCGATCGACGATATGCTCGCGGTGGCGAAGGAGACCGGCGTGAAGATGCAGCTTTCGCACCTCATCTTCGTCGGAGAAAAATCGTGGAAAACCTGCCCCGAGGCGCTCGAGCTCATCGACGGCGCGAGGAAAAGCGGCCTCGACATCCAGTTCGACACCTATGCCTATCACTGCGGCGTATCGGTCATCAACGTCTTCCTTCCTCAGTGGTTCCTCGCCCGCCTCCCCGAGGCCTACGAGAGCAGCTCGGCGCGGCGCAAGCTCCGCATGGAGATGTATATCGTACGAAAGCTCCTTGGCTTCGGTTACCGCGACATTCAGGTGACCAACGCCATCGATCCGGAGCTCGTACAGTATAACGGCATGTTCGTGGATGAGATCGCGAAAGCGCGCAAGATGGACGAGCTCGACTGCCTGCTTGACATCTCGAGGCGCACCAATGGCGCGGCCCGGGTGCTCAACCACCGTTACAGCAAGCTCGAAAACGTGCACGACATGATCCGGCACCCCGCCGCGCTCTTCATGACCGACGCGTGGGTCACGCCGGCTGGGGTGCAGAACCCCGGCGCGTTCGGCAACTTCCCGCTGTTGCTCCAGTACGCGCGCGACTACAAGCTGGCCCCGATGGAAGACGTGGTGCGCAAGATGACCGGCGCTTCGGCCGATCGTTTCAAGCTCGAAAAACGAGGCTATCTCAAAAAGGGCTACGCTGCGGACATAACGGTCTTCAACTGGAACACGATAAAGGACAACACCACACGCGAACACAGCGATGCGCCCCCCACGGGAATCGCGGGCGTTTTCGTCAACGGGAAACGCGTACTCGCGAACGGCACGGTCGACGCGTCCGTTAAAGCGGGCGTGATTATATAGAAGCGTATTGGGCGGCCGAAAAACTCCCGGCCGCCTTTCGCTTTTTCCACACGAGCAGAGGGCAGCCTCACCGGTCCCCGCTCATCCGGGAGTAAAAATACGCCGCCTGCCGGAATGCATTCTCCATCCACCAATCGCATATCTGTTGACATATCACCCACACGGGTATGGAAACCCATCGTTGCGATCGTCCATTTTCAGGGGTATGCCATGAGGGTATTCAAAAGCCGCGCTATTCGCATGCATGATTGCGTTTGTATCGGTCGAACTGTACGCGCAGTGCGCGAGCGGCGACTGCATGAGCTGACAGGGAACCATGAAGCTCGGCGACGGGCGTCACTATACGGGCCGGTGGAAGGACTGAAAGCCGCACGGCATGGGGATGATGACGAACCCCGACGGGAGCGTCCAGCGCGGCCGCCGGCAGGATGGCGACTACATGGGCAAGGAAAAGGAACCCGAAAAGAAGCATGAAGTCGAGAAGAAGAAAAAGAAATTCAAATTAAAGCTCTGACCCCGCCTTCCCCGAATCGCCGACCGCATGCGGTCGGCGGCGTTTCGGCTAATGCCGAAACGCCCGCTGCCCGGTGTAGACCATCGCCACCTTCGGCACGGCCTCGTTGCAGGCGACGATCGACTCGAAATCGCGATCAGACCCCCCCGGCTGCACGATTGACGTAATTCCCTGGGCGATCCCCACGTCGACGCCGTCACGGAACGGGAAGAACGCGTCCGACACCATCGCCGCGCCGATAAGCCCGCCGCGCGAGGCGCGGGTCTGCTCGTCGATCGCCTCGAGGTCGGTCTTTTTGCCCTCACCCTTCGCCGCATCCAGCTCGAACTGCTTGTAGGAGATGCCATACCGCTCGAAACACAATAGATCGGCGTACTTGGTGTATGCCTTGTATACGGCGATTTCGGCGACGCCGACCCGGTCCTGTTCGCCGGTACCTATGCCGACCGTTACGCCGTCTTTCACGTACAGGACCGAGTTCGAGGTTACCCCCTGCTCGACAAACCAGCCGAAGAGCAGATCATCGTATTCTTTTTCCGAGGGCAGGCGCTCGATCGCGTATTTTTCGCCCTTGTACTCCGCGGCGGCGGGCTTGAGATCCTCACTGGTTTTGACGATATTCAGCGGCGACTGCTGCACGATGATGCCGCCGTCGATGAGCGACTTGAAATCCACGAAGCGCATGGTGCGGTATTTCTCGAGCTTGTCAATGCGGTCTATCCGGATGATGCGCAGGTTCTTGCGCTTCTTCAAAATTTCAACGGCGCCCTCGGCGTAATCGGGCGCCACCACCACCTCCATGTATTCACGCGCGATCAGCTCGGCCGTGTCGCGGTCGAGCGTCCGGTTGAGCGCCGCGCACCCGCCGAACGCCGCGATGCGGTCGGCGCGAAACGCCCGACCGAACGCCTCCGCAGGGGTCGCACCGTACGCGACACCGCAGGGATTGTTGTGCTTGACGATCACCGCGGCGGGCTTCTCCGAAAGGTATTTCAATATATTGAGCGAGTTATCGATGTCGGTAAGGTTTATTTTACCGGGGTGCTTGCCCGGCTGGATCATCATGGCCTCGTCAATGCCGCTTGCAAGCGCGTTACCGGAAGCGATGAACGTACATCCTCCCAGCGCGAGGTTGCCGTTTACAAGTTCGTACATGGCGGCCTCCTGCCCGGGGTTCTCACCGTAGCGCAGCCCCTTTTCCACTAGCGCCCCTCCGTCCTCGAGTTTCCATGAGCGTTTTCTGTACTCCAGCGTCTGGTCACCGAAGCGGATGGTCATGGTGTCGGGGAAGTGGTCGTCCATAATGGTTTTATATGCTTTTTTTAAATCCATCGGTCCCTCTGATTCGTTAGAGTATCGGACCCGGCCGCTTCTCGCCGCCGGCGAAGGCAAAACGATAAACCGGGTTTCGCGGCACACGAAACGAACATCCCGTCCGGGATGTCAGGTAATCTTTTACCGCGGCACTTCCATGTCAACGAGAAATTTCCGACCCCTCGACCGATCGCCTGATACATACGGAAAATTGATTGCGCGATCCCGCCTGTTTGTGCAGACTAAAGCAAGTCCTTCACGCAGGTGATAAAGGGCCACAGATTACGAATGGAGCGCTTATGCGGACAGTCTGGAAAATCGATTCGTTCGGCGTCGTTTCGATAATCGGCGCCGGAGCGTGGGGCACAGCCGTGGCCGCCCTGATCGCGGAAAACCATCCGGGCCTTTGTGTGCGGCTGTGGGCATACGAAAAATCAGTTGCGCATACAATCAACAAACGCTCCGAAAACACACTCTACCTCCCGGGTACGGTACTGCCATCAAACGTAAGCGCCACCTACAGCCTGCGGGAATGTTTTCAGAACGCGCGCATCGTCATCATCGCCACGCCGTCTAAGGCGGTATACGATACCTGCCAGAGATGTGCCGCGCACATTTTGCCGGACGCCCACGTTGCCTTCCTTTCAAAGGGCTTCTGTAAAATCCAGGGCAAGACGCTCACGATATCGGAGACCATCGCCCTCGCCCTTCCGCGCGTCGGAAACAGGATAGCCGCGATCTCCGGCCCCACACACGCCGAGGAGGTAACGACTCGCTTTCACAGCTGTATCAGTATCGGAAGCGCGAACGAAGAAACGCGCCGCGTCTTCACCCGTCTGCTCTCCTGTTCGTTCCTCCAGTGCCGGGAAACGGACGATATCCGGGGGGTCGAACTGGGCGGCACCCTTAAAAATCCCGCGGCGATCGCGGCAGGCATGATCAGCGTGCTGCCGAAATGCGGTGACAACCTCGCCGGCGCACTCATCGCGGAATCCATGAAGGAGATGCTCCGCGTGGGAACGGCGCTGGGAGGGCGCGAGGAAACCCTTCTTGACATCTCCGGACTCGGCGACCTCGTCGCGACCGCGCTGAGCTCCCACAGCCGGAACCGTCGTTTCGGTAGTGATATCGCCGGCCGAATAATCAAGGGAGGGCGGCCTCTCGGTCTCTTCGACCGCATCCTGCTTTATTTCCGGCCCGGCCGCGTTATGGAACGCATGACGCAGCGACTGCACTATCTCGCCGAGGGCGCCTACGCGATCGAGCCGCTTATAGAAATCGCCGAACGCGTGGGGGTCGCCCTGCCGCTGTACCGCTCGCTTTACGAGGTGCTGCTCAACCGCAAAGATCCTTCGCTGCTCGTGGAGACCATCAAGGACCCGCGCCGATTCGAGGAGCTTTATGCACGCGCCGGCTTCCAGCCATTCCTCAGCGGCAGGGACGTCCGGCACCAGGCCGGAACGCTGTTTAAAAAGCCCGTACTCGACGACCTGGTTCGAAAAATCGACACGGCGGGGGTGCCGGGTATATGCGGCGATACAGCCGATGCCCGGGCCGCGATCATAGAAAAAGCGTCCGCCGTTTTCGATCATATCGCCGACAGGTTCAGCCGGGTGTTCGCCGCGGTTGCGTTTTTTCTGCTGAATATCCTCTCGTTGATTTCGCCACTCGCCGGAGCGCGCGGCCTTCCCGTTGCCGTGCTCCGTGTCGAAGGCGGCGGCATACGGCGCTCCCGTGAAATGTCTGGCTTTACGCCGGTGTACGTCATGCCCCTCGATGACCGCGCCATGGTCCCGCAAGCGGTATTCGCGATACGGCGCCGTGGAATGCCGCCACCGAGGTTCTGGACTGATGAGGTGCCGATCCGCGGGCCGTTTATGGACGGGATACTACGCCGCTGCGGCGGCTTTTCCGCCGGTTACGCAAGGATCGGCGATCCGCTCTACCGGGAGGTACTGGCGTCGTATCTCTCATTCATGGCTTCCCACGGAATACCCGTTCTCCTGCTTTCCCCGCCGAGGGAAAATAGCGGAGTACTCGGCAATTCGTATAACGACGAAGCGGCCTTTTTGCTCCAGTCGATTCTCGATACGCGACAGCCCCTGCTATTTTTTCCCGTATCGGCATATCCGGCCGAAGCGCGCGCAGGGAGGGGAGGTGTCAGGCTGAGAATCGGGGAGCCCCTCTCGTCCTCCGCCGCGCCGGATGCCGGTCCCCTGCTGGTGGAAATCGCGCGAAGGATTACAGGCTCGGGAGCGATCAACCGGAAGCGGTAAAACGGGGCGCTGCGAGGCTTGCTACCGGCGACCGAAAAGTGCGCCCGCCCGCTCCCACAGACCGCCGACTCCCAGCAGCGAAACCAGGATCAGGAGGGCGCCGGTCATGATGGAGACGGTAAACGGGTCGGCGAAAACGAGCACACCAAGGGCGCCGGCGAAGATGATGCGGCTCGCGGACACCAGCGAGCCCGACGCGGCCTCGATATACCGGTAACCAATGGTGATGAACACCTGCCCCGCGGCGGCCGCCGCTCCCGAGAGCAACAGGTACAGGGTGACAATCCCACGGGGCAGCACGCAGTCCCACAGTAAAAATAAACCGCTTAGCATGCAGCCGAAAACCATGAGATAGAAGACGATGACTTCACTCGAATCGTACTTGCGCGCCTCCCTGAGAAAGGGAATGCCGAAACCCGCCACAAGCCCCGACAGGAGCGCGAGCAGATCGCCGGGATTGATGCTATCGAAATCAGGCGCGACGATGAGGTACACGCCCGCCAACGTGAGGAGGAGATAGAAGACGTTTCGAAGCCTCGTTTTCTCGGCGTTGATGAAAGGAGCGACGAGGAACACGAATGCCGGATAGGTCATGTTGAGCATGTTGGCATTGGTGACCGTGGTCAGTTCGAGTCCGGCGAAAAAGAGCATAACCGCCGTAACGTTGAACACGGCACGCAACACCACGTGCCTCAGATTGTTCGGCCTGAACGACTTGCGCATAAAAAGCATGTAGAGACCGGCGACCAGCGTGCCGATCGCGAAGCGCACGAACGTGATCTCGATGCCGCCTATGGCGGAATTGTTGGTGACGAGTTTCCCGAAGACCGTTGAAAGCGCGAAGGTGAACTCGGCAAGGAGGAGCAGGAGGATGCCCGTGTACATTGGTTTGTAATCGAGCGGGGCGCGACCCGCGCTATACCCTCCCGAGTCTGAATTCGTCGCCAAGCCGAACCGTCCGCTCCAAAAGATCGTTCATGACGAGCCCGAGCTTCATGCGCATCCCATAAACGTCTCTTTAAAGAGTATGGTCCGGGCGACTCGGCCGAACCTGACCGGAAGCACCTTGTTCGGGATGTCGGAGGCGGTAAATATCCACCGAAAAAAGGAATTGATGACGTTCCAGATGAATGCCATAATGCCACCTGTCAGAGAAAAGTGAAAATATGCGACCCGCCGGGTATCTGTCAATGACAATTTACCGACCGCCGGTTGCGCCTTCCGGCCGAACACGGTGGATCGCCGCTGCGGCCGCACGGTCTTTGGCGGATGAACATCAGATGAAAAACGATAAGAGAAAATCCGTTGCCATAATCGGCGGAGGGGCTTCCGGCCTGATGGCGGCCTGGCACGCCGCTTCCGGGGGCGCCCGGGTAACGCTTTTTGAAAAGCAGAAAATGCTCGGCCGGAAGGTCCGCGCGACCGGCAACGGGCGCTGCAACATAACCAACAGAAACATCGACGCATCCTTCTACCATGGGCGCAATCCGCAGTTCGTACGAAACGTCTTCGGGCGCTTCGGCCTCGACGACACCATCGGTTTTTTCAGGCGAATCGGCATTCCTTTCGTGGAGCTGGAGGGGGGCAGGCTGTATCCGGCATCGCTGCAGGCATCCACCGTAACGCAGATATTCGAATACGAGTTGGAAAGGCTTGCCGTGGATATCCGTCTTCATCGAAAAATCGAGCGGCTGGAAGAACGCGACGGGCGCCTCCGCCTGATCACGGCGGGGCAGGAAGAAGCGGATTTCGACGCGGCGGTTCTTGCCGCGGGCGGCTGCGCCTATCCCCAGCTCGGCGCCTCGCGCTCCGGCTACGAGCTCGCGGCCGCCTTGGACCACACCTTGCACGAACCCTTTCCGGCCATTCTTCCCATCAATATAACTCTTAAAGCCCTTCACCGCCTGGAGGGAATCAAACGGGACTGCTCGGTCTCGGTGATGCGCTCCGGAAGGCTCGTCGAACGCTCCACCGGGGAGCTTCTCTTCACCAAATACGGCATTTCCGGTCCGGCGGCGCTTGAGGTGTCGCGCACGGTCAGTGAATCGCTCTGCGCCGGAGAAACACCGGAGATCGCCATCGACTTCTTTCCCGACACCGATGCCGCCGAGCTCGAAATACTGCTTTCGGAGCTATGGAGCGTCGGCGAGCGCCCCATGGGTCTGAGTCTGCGCGGCCTGCTCAGGGACCGCCTGTGCGACACCCTCCTCGGAATTGCCGGAGTCGATCCCGCCGCGCCCGCAAGGGGGCTTTCCGCCGGTTCGAGAAAAGCGATCGCCTGCATTTTCAAGGATTTGCGGCTGAGGCCGGGGGCGGTGCGTTCGTTCAACGAGGCGGTGGTTTCCGCCGGTGGGGTCGATGTCGGCGACGTGCGCCCCGCCACGCTGGAATCCAGACGCGTTAAGAACCTTTACATTACCGGGGAATTGCTCGACATCGACGGCGACAGCGGGGGATATAATCTCCAGTTCGCCTGGAGTACCGGAGCCCTTGCGGGAACGGCCGCATCCTCCTGAGGGCGCGCGCATAACGTCGATCAGAACATCGTCATAAAACCTTCGATTTCGGCGACAACGCCGCACACGCCCTTCAGCCTTTCCTCCGACTCGAATACCGCGGTGACGGTGTAGGAAATAAATTTACCTCCCGAACTCGGACGGCTTTCAACGATTGCGGAAATCCCCTGCTCGTGAAGGGCGTTTTTCAGCGTTTCCATAAGATGAGGGGAAAACCGGTAAACGGCCTTGAAAGTGATTTCAGTGGGAAAATCCGGAAGCTCCCTCGTTGCGTCATGATGATGCCCTGCCATAAAGCCTCCTTAACCGTCGGCCCGGCCCCGTGCAGAACGGTGCGCCCCGGACGCTCCGCCCCTCATCCGGACGGGAAGTGAGCCCTCGTGCCCGAGAAGCAGCTCTTTAATGCCCGTCCCGCCGGAGAAACGCCCGATACAGCCATCTGATTTGATAACCCTGTGACAGGGAATAAACACCGGAAAATCGTTTTTCGCCATGCAATTACCCGCAAAGCGCGCGCCGCCCTCGAACCCGGCCCGACACGCGAGGTCTCCATAGCCGATCGTCCGCCCGAACGGCACCCTGAGCAGCGCGCGATATATCGCCCTCTCGCCCTCGGTGTAAGCCGAAAGATCCAGCGGCGGAATGGGGGCCTTCATCCCATGGACATACGCGTCCAGGAATTTAAGCGCGGTACGTAGCGGCGCATTGCGTCTGCAGGGGATTCCCCTGATCAGCGCCTTCTCATCGATCCCGCCCTCGAAGGCGGCAAGCCGAAGCGCCACGTCATCGGCGAAAATGAAGAAGGGCCCGGAAGGAAGTTCGAATGTTTCATGACAAAGGCCGTTCAGGCGCGCGAGGCGCGCGTATGATGGAGAGACATCAGCGTGGTTGTCCATAAAGCGCCTCTATTGCCGTTATGCGATCATTCTCGAGCTGGGCGACAAGCTCCCTGACCGATGCGAAGCGGACCTCCTCGCGCAGGCGTTCGACGAACTCCACCTCCATGCTTTTTCCGTAGAGGTCTGCGTCGAAGTCGAAGATATTGACCTCGATGGTCCTGTGAACGCCGTCGAAGGTTGGATTGGTGCCGATGTTCAGCATACCCTTTAGCGAAGGCTCGTCCTCCACCCGGACCCGCACTGCGTAAACCCCGTCGCCCGGGATCACCTTGTCGCGGTCTTCCGGAACGATGTTGGCGGTGGGGAAGCCGATCTTCGCCCCCCGCCCGGCGCCCGCCGCCACGGTGCCCCGCAGACCATAATCCCGTCCCAGGAGAGCGGAGGCGAGCCTGACGTTGCCGTCCTCGATTTCGGTGCGTATCCATGTCGACGACACGGGCCGTGAATAAAAGTTCTTCGGCTCGACCCGGGTAACGCCAAAACCGCGCGATTTAGACAGCTCGCGCAAGAAGTCGATCGTGCCCCCGCGGTTTTTACCGAAGGCATGGTCGTATCCGACCACGATATCGATCACGCCTATCTTCTTTAACACTATTTCGTTAAAAAATTCCGCGGCGTTCATCTCGGCCATATCGTGCGTGAAGTCCAGGAGCACGACGTTTTCGATACCGCAGTCGCCGATGACGCGCAGCTTTTCGTCGGTCGTCGTGAGGATCTTCGGCGGCGTCTGCGGAGTGAGTACCTTGCGCGGGTGGGCGCCGAATGTCATGACGATCGCGTCGCCGCCCTTCCGCCGGGCGATATTCAGCATGGTCGAGAAAATCCGTCGATGCCCCAGGTGCGCGCCGTCGAAACTCCCCAGCGTAACGACCGGGTTCTTGAAATAGCCCTTCTCCCCGGGAATGCCGCGCAGTATATTCATCGTACGCCTTTGATCTTCCGCTGAATTTCAAGCGCATCCAGGAGCACGATCGCCGCCATCGCCTCCACCACCGGCACGATGCGGGGAACGATGCAGGGGTCGTGTCGTCCCTCAACGCTGATGGAACGGCTGTTTCCGTCGGTATCGACCGTATCCTGCCCGCGGAATATCGACGGTGTGGGTTTCACCGCGACGCACGCGACGATGTCCGCGCCTGTTGTGATACCGCCGAGTATGCCGCCGGCGTTGTTCGAAAGAAACGCTCCGTCGCGCATCGGGTCGTTGTTTTCGCTTCCGCGCAGGCGTGCCGACTTGAAGCCCGCGCCGATCTCCACACCCTTTACCGCGCCGATGGAAAAAAGCGCCATCGCGAGGCGCGCGTCGATCTTATAAAACACCGGATCACCCAGCCCCGCCGGAACGCCCCTCACCACAAGCCTCACAACGCCTCCCACCGAATCTTTCTCCGCGCGCGCGCGGATGATCGCCTCCTCCATCAACTTCGCCGCCGAGGGATCGGCCGCGCGGACCGGGTTGCTTTCGATAAAACCCAGGTCCTCAACCTCTCCCCGGATGCCGGCGATCTCCTGTGCGAAGGCGGTGACGGAGATGCCGTGCTCCGCAAGGAGCTTTTTCGCGACGGCCCCGGCGGCCACCCTTCCCGCCGTCTCCCTCCCCGACGAACGGCCGCCGCCACGGTGATCTCGAATGCCGAACTTCTTCCAGAGGGTGAAATCGGCATGGCCGGGCCGGAAAACATCACGGATCGCTTCGTATTTCGAGGAATCCTGGTCCTTATTATATATCAGCATGCATATGGGCGCGCCGGTGGTCTTTCCCTCGAACACGCCCGATAGGATGTGTACGCGGTCCTCCTCCGCGCGCGGCGTCGTAACGGCGCTCTGGCCCGGACGCCGCCGGTCAAGCTCGCGCTGTATATCCACCTCCGACAGCTCGACCATCGGCGGCACTCCATCGAGCACCGCCCCCACGGCGGGCCCGTGGCTTTCGCCGAAGGTCGTTACGCGCAACACCTCGCCGAACGAGCTCGGGGAGCGCATGCGTAAAAGCATCGCGCCGGCCACCCGGTCCATGATCAGCCGGTGCGCGTCGTTTTCGTTTTCCGGGGTTACGGCAAAGACGATGTCGGCCAGGTGCTCCGTCGCCTCGTAGAGCCGGCGGACCCGTTCCTGGTATTCCGACAACCCGTCCGCGCGCGAGAGGAAGGGCGGAAGGCCGACCCTTTGCAGCCGGTCCCAGAGCAGGTGAATCGGCGCCTTGATGAGCACGAGGATGGAACCTGAGGCGAGAAGTTCACGGGATTCCGGATCGAGCATGGTGCCGCCGCCGGTGGCGATCACGCACCAGTCGCGCGCGGCGATGTCGGCAACCGCCCGGGCCTCCCGCGCGCGGAAGGACGCCTCCCCCTCGATCGAACAGATATCCCGGCAGCTTCGACGCTCGCCGGTCTCGCCGAAGTAGAGATCCTCAAGATGGAAGTCGGTTTCGATAAATGGAAGACCGGTGCTCTCGGCGAGCAAGCGTCCGATTGTGCTCTTCCCGGAGCATTTTGGTCCTGTCAGTATGATCTTCATGAATTAATAAAATCCTCGCGCGGCCAATCCGGACTAAAAGAGCCGGTCGCTGTCCAAAAGGATTGTGACGGGGCCCCGGTTGACAAGGTTCACCATCATGTCGGCCCCGAACACTCCATGCTCCACGATCGGGTGGAGCATGCGACAGTGAGCGACGAAACGGTCGAACATCTCCCGGGCCGGTCCGGGCGGCATCGCCTCGGAATAGGACGGACGCCTCCCCCTGCGCGCGTCGCCGTACAGCGTGAACTGCGAGACGAGAAGGAGTCCTCCCCCGGTTTCCGACAGAGTATGGTTCATAACGCCCGATACATCGTCGAAAATCCTCAGACCCAGGAGCTTGCCGGCGATATATTCGATATCCGCATCGGTATCGTCACGATGGAAACCGACCAGCGCGAGCATACCCCCGCCGATGGAGGCCACAGTCGAGCCGTCAAGCTCCACGCCGGCCCGCAGTACTCTCTGAACCACCGCCCTCATGGAAAATAGCGAACCGGGAATAGTGAAACCGGAAACCGGGGGGACCGGCTATTTCAGTTTCTGGCTCAGCACGTTTTCCGGCTGAACCCCTATCATCCGCTCCGACTCGTTGCCGTCGGCGAAGAGAATCAGTGTGGGGATCGAGCTGATGCCGTACTTCTGCGCGATCTGCGGGTTCTCATCGGTATTGAGCTTGGTTATCTTCGCACTGATGGTCCCGGACTGTGCAAGCCGCTCCAGGATGGGGGTCTGCATCCTGCAGGGACCGCACCACGGGGCCCAGAAATCCACCAGCACCTTGCCCGGGGCCTCCAGGACCTCCTTGTTGAAATTGCCGTCGTTTACCTCAAGAATACCAGCCATATCTCCTCCTCTTTCCTCGCCGCAACTCACTTTTAATTAATTGAACGAGCGGAGTATGTCAATACAATTTGAACGCCCGGGTCAAATAATCCCTTTCATTATTCGCCCGGCGCGTCCGATAATGAAGTCAGGCGCTCCAGGTCCCGTCCCGGGCACCATGACGGCCCGCGACATCTTACAGCGAGGATTCACACCATGAAACGATTCATCGAGGGATTCCTGGCGATATGCGTTCTGGCGGCATGCGTATCGCTTTTCGCCCAGACGGCCCCCGCCCGGAGGACCCCGCCGCCCCCGGCAATGGAAACCCCGGCCGCCAGAGAAGCCCCGAAGACCACGGGCAAATCAATAGAAGGCTTCAGCAAAACAAAATGGGGCGATACTCTGAACTCGGTAAGGAATAACGTACTGGGCAAAATCACCTACACCGATGAAAAGAAAATCATCACATCGCGCGACGGGGATATAGAATATATTTACGGCTTCTTTGCCCGCGAGACCGCCCCCGCGGCCGATACCGGAGATGCCGCGGCCGCGGAAATCGAACCGCGCCTCTATTATGTTGCCGTGCGTTTTCCCTATCTTGCCATGGACGAGGTGAGCCGGCGCATTCAGGAACAGTATGGACCGTTTACCGGAGAGACGCTCAAGGACAATCAGGGCGCCAGGATATGGGATTCTGAAAAAACGACCGTCGTCATGTGGGTGGACAGGTACGAAAAGAAACCATACAGCCGGAAGATCACCTATGTGGGAAAGGATATCGCGAAGGATGTGAACAAGTACCAGGAAGAGGTGTTCAGCCGCACCGAGATCGAGATCCTGAAGCGGCTTAGGCCCTGACCCGCCGCACTGCGCGGGAGGGCCGGCCCTTTTCCCCGCGGCCCGGCAGAAGGCGGATCAGAACGATCCGCCTTTCGTGTTTTAAAGGTGCGCCACAAACACCGAAATGGTTCCCATTCCCCCGGAGAGCCCGTCGAGCGCCTTTCCGATAACGGTGCCGATTTTGGCGAACGAGTCGATCTCCCCGGCCATGCCGCAACCCGGCGTCTCCGATGTCACGATGAGATCGCCCGGGCGTATCGGGCGACCGCGCGCGTCGACCTTGCAGAGCACCCTTCCGGCAAGCGCCACCGGATACGCCTTCCGCGATTCGCCGGTATTGTCAATCACCAGCGTCGGATTTCCCGAAACGATCCCGACGACCGATCGCATGTATGCGCCGCTCGAACGCGACAGTACGCCGCCCCCGACCGCGCTTGCCGTGAGGATGTCGCCCGGGGAGATGTAATCGATATCATCGACCTCGAACATCTCCACGATATTCGCCGGGAACGAGCCCTCCCGGCTCCGGTTGTGGACCCGCATCCTGCCATGGAACTCGGATGAACCCTTCACCAGGAGCGCCTCGCCATTGCCCACCAGGTTCACCGTGTCGTCGAAATCGCCGATCGAACCATATCCGTCCGCGACCAGTGAATAGGAATGTTCGCTGGCGAACACCCCGCCCGCGCCGAACCGCGAAACGCCGATCACCCCGCAACCGCGCGGCCCTGCCTCGCCGTTGCCCGGAGACTGCCCCTTCACCCCGGCGAATGCGCCGTGGCCGATGACGCCCCACGAGCGTTGTGCGCCATCCGGACAACCCGCAGACACTCCGATCACGCCGACCGAGCCGTCGCCGGGGGATTCGTTTTTCGCGTATACCACCGCCGAGGAGTCCGGCGGCGGCGCTATCCCGACGAAGGCCTCACTGCGCTTCTCGGTCACGCTTATCGTGCCGGAATGGCCGGAATATGCGTGCACCAGCGGCGCGTAGTTATGCGCATGGGGAAGCGGTTCCCTGGGGTCCGAAAGCCGCGCGTCGTCGGACTGAAGTACCGCCCCCTTCTTAATCTCCCCGTTTGCGGCGAGGACCACTATACCCGGCGCGCTCTCGGTCGCGTTTTTCAGCCGACGGTCGTTCCCCTGCACCACCACGCCCGCGGCATCCTCGCCGTCCTCCGCGAGCTCGACAATGCCCTTCGCCAACGTCGTCGCGTTTTTAAGACGCCGGTCGTTTCCCTGGACAACAACCTCCCCGGCATCCTCACCGTCATCGGCAAGCTCGACGATTCCCTTCGCCGTCGTCGTGGCGTTTTTAAGACGCCGGTCACTCCCCTGCACTGCGGTCAGCGCAACCTCCTCGCCGTCCTCCGCGAAACGCAGAATGCCCCTGGCCGTCTCGCTCGCGTTTTTGAGCCGCCGGTCGCTCCCCTGAACCACCACGCCCTCGCGGTCCTCCCCGTCTTCCGCAAGCTCGACAATACCCTTCGCCGTCGTCGTTGCGTTTTTAAGGCGCCGGTCGCTCCCCTGCACGGCGATAAGCGGATCATCCTCGCCGTCTTTCGCGAAACGCAGGATGCCCATGGCCATCGTCGTCGCGTTTTTGAGCCGCCGGTCGCTCCCCTGTACGGCGATAAGCGAATCATCCTCGCCGTCTTTCGCGAAACGCAGAATGCCCATGGCCGTCTCGCTCGCGTTTTTAAGACGGCGGTCGTTCCCCTGTACCACAACGCCCCCACGGTCTTCCCCGTCTTCCGCAAGCTCGACAATACCCTTCGCCTTCGTCGTCGCGTTCTTTAGCCGCCGGTCGTTTCCCTGAACTGCGGCCAGAGATGAATCTTCGCCATCCTTCGCGAAACGCAGGATGCCTTTGGCCTTCTCGCTCGCGTTTTGCAATCGCCGGTCGTTCCCCTGCACCGCCACGCCCGCGGCATCCTCGCCGTCCTCCGCAAGCTCGACAATGCCCTTCGCCATCGTCGTCGCGTTTTTCAACCGCCGGTCGTTCCCCTGCACCGCCACGCACTCGGCATCCTCACCGTCCTCGGCAAGCTCGATGATTCCCTTGTTGATAGTCGTACCGTTGCGGAGCCTCCGGTCACTTCCCTGTACCACGCACTCGGAGTTGTTCTCACCGTCCCCGGCGAGGCGGCAGATGCCGTGCGAGGTCGTTGTCGCCTTTTTCAGGCGGCTGTCCGTACCCCGGACAACGCTCATGTCAGAATAGACCGCATCGGGACAGAGACGGACGATCCCGTAGGTGTTTTCCGTGGCTTCCGCGAGCCTCGAATCGCTCGCCTGCACGACAACACCGGGCTTGTTCTCCCTGTCATAGGCAAGCCGCACCACCCCTGGACGCAATTCCGAGGCCGGTTTGAACCTCGAATCGGACGACTGCACGGCGAAACCCGGTCTGTCGTCGCCGTCCTCGGCAAGCTGTACAATACCCTTGAAAATCGTGGTCGCGTCGCGGAGGCGCCGGTCGCTCGCCTGCACAACGGTGCCGAGCGAATCGCCACCGTCGCGGGCCAGCCGCACCACGCCCGCCTGGAAGATGGAAGCCTGCGGAGTCAGCTCGCCTATGTTATGCGTATGCGCTATTTCGAAAGGGGCGGCGCTCACGGCGAAGCCCGCCAGGCGCGCGCCGAAGGTTTTTGCTCCAAGCGAAATCGTGCTCATCTCGACGCGCACATAGCGCGCAGGCGTCACCACCGCCTCGTGGAAATAGGCCATCGAGGGCTGCGCGCTGAAATATTTTTCCTCGAAAAGCGGGGCCCACACAGTGCGGTCGGTGCTGACCTCCACGTAAAAGCTTTCCGGAAAACCGTGGGGCGCCACACCGGCGGAGACGAGCCATATTCCGTTTACCTGCAATACCCTCCCCAGGTCGAGCTCCACATGCTCCCGCGACTGTCCGGTACGGATCTCCGATTCCCAGAACGTATCGTCGTTGCCGTCGAGCAGACGCGCGGGCAGGAATTCGTACGAAGAATGGCTCGACGCGCTCACCTCCCGGGCACCGCCGATCCCCGCTCTGATCGATCCTATTTCCGAGAAGAACTTCGCCCCCGTCTTCCGGGGCCTGACAATATACAGGCGGATGAAGCGAATCAGGGCGAGGGGCATATCGAGACGGTAGACGAGGCTCTCTTCCATCTCGTATTTTCTCTCGCTCTGCACCACCCTCCATACCCCGCCATCTACGCTCACCTCGACCCTGAAGTCGTGGGGAAATGTCGTTTTCCCCGCAGGCGCCGCGCATATCTCCACGCAGTCAACGGGAACAACCTCCCCGAAATCGACGATGACGAACTCGGGAACGATCGAATTGCTCTTCTGGGTGCTCCAGTATCCCCCATCGGCAAGCACGGCCGATGGGGAATGTTCTTCATCGAGCTGGCTTGAAAAGGCGGAAACCGTACCGCCATGGATTTTTCGTATACTGACGTTTACAGGCTCCATCATTTATCTCCGGACGCGGGAATAACGCCCGTCGATCATCCCTTTCGAGTAAGGGTATTGTCAAATATTTTATTGGGTGTTAAAAAGTGATTGATAAAACGCCGTGCCGAACATACCTTCCCGGCGTATGGATTTCATCGAACAGGCAACCCCGCGGGGCATAACGCTCAAGGTATTTCCGAAAAAGTGGAATTATCTCGCGTTCGACCGGAAGGGCAAGTCGATATACGCCGACGCCTCGGGCCTGAAGGTATTGCACAGGGTTTCGCTCGTCGTTTTCGTGGGCGAAAATTTTATCATCAAGAACACCGCCGGCGCCGAGATGTCCTTCCTGAAGGCCACCAGGGGCCAGATCGTCATTCCTTATGCGGACACGGTCGCGGACCGCAGACAGCGCTACATCTTCATCCCCACCGAAAGCGATATCGACCTCATACCGGTCAGGCTGAAGGGCCTCCGGGACATTTCCATGCTGGTCCGCGAAATCGAGACCGGGACCAGGCCGGACCACATCGTGGTGAGCGGCTCTGTGACGCGCAACGACATCATCATCATTAAAAACAGGCTCGCCGGCGCGCATATCATCCTCGTCGGCGGAAAAGGCGCGGAGGGCGGGGAGGCCGGGGACGAAAGCGAAATCAACAGTTTCGGAAGCCGGCGCGCCACCGAGGTGGCGAAAGACTTAAACATCAACACGATGTCGAACAATCCGGTCTTCCTTGCGCGCATCCATCTACGGGAAATGGATATTTCCAAGGTCAACCAACTCATCCTCGATTTCGACCTTTCGCCCATCGAGGCGGAATATATACTCAGCTTTGTTGCGACCATGCTGTCCAAGCGCGATACCGAGGAGGACATCCGTAAAAACGCCTCCAAGCTTGAAGGCATACACGGCTCGCTCCGGTTTTACATTCACCTGCTGGGCAAAAACGAGGCCGAGGTTCGCGCAATGATCGAGGCCATGAACGACGCCAACCTCCTCGCCTCGTTTTTTACCCTTATCGCCAAGGTAAAGCTGCTCTACCCGGGCACGGACGACCAGCTGCTTTTCACCGAATTCGAAAATCTGTTGTACGAAAAAAAATCCAGCCTTCAGTAAAATAACTGACCGCTCGCACGGAGACATCGCCCAAATATGCGCACCAGCATCATCCGGATCGCCCGCATCGCCCCGCTCATCGCCGTCCTGTTCGCCGCGTCGCCCCCCCCGGTGGAGAACGGCCAACGGAACGGCTGGTGGCGCGTCTATTTTACGCGCCCCGGCGCCGGGGCGCGTAAAGCCGAATCCTCCCCCGACGCGGCCTTCATGCGCCTCATCACTCACGCCACGCAAAGGTTTTACGGCGCCTTTTACGACATATCCGACGAGGTGATCGCGGCCGAACTCGTCAAAGCGCACCGGCGCGGGGTCGATGTTCGCATCGCGACCGAGCGCGACAACGCCGGTAAAACTGCACTGCGCTCGCTTGCGGAAGCCGGCATTCCGATCACCACCGACAGCGGACCTGGACTCATGCACCACAAGTTCGCCGTCGCCGACGGGGCCTTCGTCTGGACGGGCTCGTACAACCTCACCCTCAACGACGCGCGCAAAAACGACAACAACGCGATCGCCATATACTCCGCGGCACTCGCGCAGATCTTTACGGCGGAGTTCATGGAGATGCACCGCGACGGCGTCTACGCCAACAAAAAGGAGTTCGGCGCGCTCGGCGCGCTCGCCAAAAAATACCATGTAAGGGTCGGCGAGACCGACATCAACGCGTACTTCTCGCCCGATGACAATATCGAGCGCATCCTCCTGAAGCGCCTCGAAAAGTCGCAAAAATCCGTGCGTTTCATGGCCTTCTCGTTTACGAGCGACCCGCTCGGCGAGGAGCTAATACGGCTCCACAAAAAGGGCGTGGAGGTCCGCGGCGTCATGGAAAAGACCGGGTCCAACAGCAAAGACTCCGAATATGTAAAGATGAAAATAGAGGGCATCCCCGTGCGAATCATATCGGGTCCGGGACGGATGCATCATAAAGTCATGATCATCGACGAGTCGATCGTCGTAACCGGATCGTACAATTTTTCGCGCGGGGCGAACGTCCGCAACGACGAAAACATCCTCATCATCCACAACGAGGAGATCGCCCGCGCGTACTCGAGCGAGTTCGATCGGCTTTATCCGCCGGGCGCCCCTCCGACGCGGCCAGTGCGGAGTCGCCCGAGACGCCGCACCATCACATCATATGGAGGTAGCCCATGAAAAAAATCCTGAAAGCGGGACTCGCCTCGACGGCTTTTCTCGCGCTGGCCATCGGATCGCTTATGCTGTACTGGTATTTTCGCCCCAACACCGCGCTGGTGGACCCTTCTCTCCGGCTCGAAGCCTGGACCGCGGTCGGGGACGGCATGCACAACTCGAACACCGACATGATATTCTGGAGGGGCCGCTTTCACCTGGTGCATGCCAACTCGCCCTACCATTTCGCCACCGAGAAATGCCGTCTGATGATCTGGCGCTCTGCCGATGCGCGAACGTGGGAAAAACTCTCGGAGGTCAATATTCCCGGCGAGGACATCCGCGATCCCAAGCTTGCCGTAATCGGCGGACGCCTCTTTCTTTACGTGCTCAAGAGCACGCGCTTCATCGCCGAACCATACAGGACCGCCCTCAGGACCAGCGCCGACGGTAAAACATGGACGCCGCTGCGCGATATCGAGCCGGAGGGATGGCTCTTCTGGCGCCCCAAAACCCGCGACGGGCGCACCTGGCACGTCCCCGCGTACTGGCACGAGCACGGCAAATCCATCCTGCTTAAATCGACCGACGGCGTCCGCTGGTCGCCGGTGTCGGTGATACACGAGGGCGACTGGAACGACGAGACCGACATCGAATTCCTCCCCGACGGCCGCATGATCGCCACGGCGCGCCTGGAGGGATCGGACAGATGGCTGGGCGACGAAAACGCTTCGACGCTCATCGCCGTGGCCTCCGCTCCCTACACCGGATGGAAATCCACGAAAAGCTTCGTGACGCGTCTCGACGGTCCGGCTTTATTTTCGTATAACGGAAAAACCTACGCGGTCGGACGGCACAACCCCGACCCGACCGGATTCTTCACTTATTTCGGAAGCATCCTCGCGCGCAAGCGAACGGCGCTCTACCTTCTTCTTGAGGACCGGCTGGTTTATCTCTCGGACCTTCCGAGCGCCGGCGACACCTCGTACGCCGGGGTCGTCCTGCGCGGAGGTCGCGCGTATATCAGCTACTACACCAGCGACACCGCGCGCGATTACCCCTGGATCATAGGCATGCTCGCCCGAAGCGACATCATGATCGCGAAGGTCGAACTCCCGCTCCTCGAGCGGCTTGCCGAATCGAAGCTCGCGGCGGATCGATTATAATGGACCTCCTCGTAAGCGAGCTCTTTTACTCGATACAGGGCGAAAGCACCCGCGCGGGATTCCCGTCTGTTTTCATCAGGCTCGCCGGGTGCAACCTTGACTGTGCCTGGTGCGACACCGCCTGCGCCCGCTCGGACGGAAGGCGAATGAGCATCGAGCGCATTGTCAAGGAGGTAACAAAATATCCCGCACCCGATCATATCACCATAACGGGCGGCGAGCCGCTCTGCCAGGAGAACGCTCCCGAGCTCATGGGACGGCTTGCCCGCTCGTACGCGGTGCAGCTCGAAACGAACGGGAGCATCGACCTGGGCGTTGTGCCTCCGGAGATCCGCAAGATCGTCGATGTTAAAACGCCATCAAGCGGCGAGGCCGGCTCCTTTCTGATGGAAAACCTCCGCCGGGTGGGAGCGCGCGACGAGATAAAATTCGTCATAGCCGACAGGAAGGACTATACTTTTGCAAGGAAGTTCGCAAAGAAACATCTTGCAAATAGCGCGGCGGTCGTTAACTTTTCACCGGTACGCGGCACGATACCGCCGGCGGAGCTCGCCGGACTCATCCTCGCGGACGGACTGCGCGTGCGGCTGAACCTTCAGCTCCACGCCATCGTATGGCCGGACGGTGAGCCGAAAAAACGATAAGGAAGAGCGATGGATTACGTAGGACACGTCATTCGGCCTCCCAGCGAGGCCTACAGCATGATCATTCAGGTCACCGTGGGATGCTCGCACAACCAGTGCACCTTCTGTGGGACCTACAAGGAAGAGAAATTCAGGGTTAAGGACATGGCCACCATAAAGCGCGACATCGACGAGATGTCGTCGTACCGGTACGGCTTCAGGAAGGCCTTCCTTGCCGACGGCGACGTGCTGATCCTTCCGAACGAAGATATCCTTGAAATAATGCACTGCATCAGGAAAAAGAACCCGGCAATCGAGCGCATCGGCGTCTACGGCAACACCAAGGCCATTCTCAAGAAGACGCCCGAAGAGCTTGCGGCACTCAGGCTGGCAGGGCTCGGCATCGTATACCAGGGCATCGAGAGCGGGAACAAAGAGGTACTGCGGCGTATCAAGAAGGGCGCCTTTCCGCACAAACAGCTCGAGGCGGCCGAAAAGGTGAAAGAGGCGGGGATGCTTCTCTCGCAGACGGTGCTGCTGGGCATAGGCGGGACCGAGCTCTCGGAGGAGCACGCCATCGACACGGGGAAACACCTCGGCGCCATGTCGCCCCAGTACGCGGGGGCGCTCACCGTCATGCTGTTGCCGAACACCAGGCTGTACCGCGAGGCACACGAGGGGCGTTTCGTCCTCCCCGACAAGTTCGGGATGCTGAACGAGCTTCGGCTTATGATCGTCAACATGAAGGTCAAATCGCCCTGCTTCTTCACGTCGAACCACGCGTCCAATTACCTGCCGATCCGGGCGAGTTTTCCCGATGACCGGCACAGGGTGATCGCGCTCATCGAAGAGGTTCTAAAAAAGCGCGACGACCGGCTGCTCAAACCCGAGCATATGCGGGCGCTGTAAACACTACCGATACGGCGAGGTGAACATGGATTCTTCTATGGAAAACGCGCTGCGCTTCATAAGCGCCGAGCTGAAGGAAAACCCCGGGGCCGATAAAAACGCCCTGATCAACGAGGCAAGCCGCAAGTACGATCTCAACCCCATACAGACCGAGTTCCTCGTCAACAAGTACATCCTGGGGCAGTGACGCTTTCCGCCGCGCGGCCTCAACGCCTCGCGGCCGCCTCCATCCCCTCCAGGAAGCCGTCGAGAAGCCCGCGCATCTCCCCGAACTCCCTCGGGCGCGGAATGAGCTCTGCGGCTTTCTGCACGTAGCGTTCATCAACCAGTTCAACACCGCAGTTGCGAACCAGCGCGTCCACGCTCTCCGCCGTGGACTCCAGGTGAAACTGCAGACCGATGACACGCTCGTTGTACGCAAACGCCTGTGCGGCGCACGCGTCGCTTTCGGCCGCCAAAGCGGCGCCCGGCGGAATGCCGAAGGTGTCCCCGTGCCAGTGGAAGGCCGTGAATTCGCCGGGAAGCCCGGCGAAAGCGGGAAAGTCCGCGGCCCCTGGCGTAAGCCGCACGGGGAACCACCCGATCTCCCGGTGAGCGTTACGCCGCACGGTACCACCCAGCACGGCGGCCAGGAGCTGGGCACCGAGGCATATTCCCAGGACGGCCTTGCCCGCGGAGACGGCATCGCTGATGAAGCGCTTTTCGGGCGCAAGCCACGTATAAATGTGTTCATCGTACACGCCCATGGGTCCGCCCATTATGATAAGCCAGTCGAAACCATCCATCGCGGGCAGCGGCTCATCTTCGAAGATCGCTGTCCTCGAAAGCGCATGGCCGCGCCGAAGCGCCCAGTCTTTTATCGCGGCGGGTCCCTCGAAGGGAACGTGCTGTATGAAGTGGATTTTCATCGCGCCACCCCCTTTATTCCAGGATCGCGGAATACAACGAAAGCAAGATACGACGGGAAGTGGCGGTCATGAATGAAAAAATTCCCAGGGGAGGGAATGCGTCATTAATTTAACGCACGGGAAACAAAAGCGCCCCCGCCTGTATCCAGGCCGGGGCGCTTTCCGGACAGGCAGGGCCGGTGCGAACCGCTTACTTCACCGCCACACGCATGTTGTCCACATCGACACGGTATCCGCCCGAAACCATAACGTATCCCTTGTAGATATCCGAGGTATCGGTGATCTTAGCCATAAACCAGGCTTCGTTGCGGGCTTCCTTCTTGGTCGCCGGGGCAGAGTATACGTCGTCCCGGCGATTTCCTTCGAAGATAATAACGACAGCGCCGAGCCTTATATCGGCCTTCGTCGCGATCCTGGTTTTCCAGTAGTTCTTCGTCCACATCTCCTTGCCGTCGTGGACGAGCATGAACTGTCCCTCGTATTTGGTCGCGGCGCCGGGGGCCGTAACCACCTTCGCCAGCCTTACGTACATCCATGTTTTGCCGACAAACGCGTCCTTGTCGACGAAATAATCGTCCGGCTGTATGTAGTGCTCATCCGATCCATCCGCGCCGGGAGCCTCCGCCCTCCTCTTCGACGCCGCAACTTCAGAATCCGACGTATCAGATTTCTTTGCCGTGATTGAGTCGGTATTCATAGAAGAGACCCTGTTAAACACATCCATGGCCATATCGCCCTTCGATGACCCCCTGGAACTGCAGCCCACAGCCATCACTGCGATCACTGCGATCACCGCCAGGGGCAGCGCCGCCAACAGTACCTTCTTCATGCAAACTCCTCCTTGATTACGTATGGTAAACTTCCACTTTTCGTCCTCGACCGTAATTTACTATCCATCGGCCCGAATGTCAAACACTATTGCACTTCATCCTTGAATTCAGGCCCCGCGTTTTGGTCAGCACGGGATATGGATTGACATTATAGCCCGTATTCTATTAAAAGGAACGGGTTTTACCCGCGCACCAGTACGCCGCGCAGGCGCACACTCATACGAGGACGGAGGATGGCATGGAACTACATGAAGCGCTTACCGGGCGCAGGAGCGTCCGCAGATTCACCGAGGAAGCGGTGAGCGACGGAGAGATACGGGCCATCCTCGAGGCGGCGAGAATGGCGCCCTCGTGGGCGAACGTTCAGCCGTGGGAATTCATCGTACTGCGCGACCGCGCCCTGATAGAAAAGATCGTGGGAACCTATGTCGAAAAAAACCCGGCGACAAAATGCTCCCTGGCCGCCCCCGCGCTCATAGCGGCCTGCGCCCGCACAGGCATATCGGGATGTTACGACGCGAAGAACCTCACGAAGTTCAACGAGTGGTTCATGTTCGACCTGGGTCTTGCCGTCCAGAACCTGTGCCTGAAAGCCCACGAGCTGGGGCTCGGGACCGTGGTGGTCGGCCTAATGGAGCACGACAGGGCGAAATCGATCCTCGCCCTCCCGGCCGACCGCGAGGTGGTTGCGTGCATCCCCGTTGGTCGCCCGGCCGTCACCGGGAAGGAAGGCCCGCCGAGGAAACCGCTTTCCGAATTCGCCTTTATCGACGCCTACGGAAAGCCCTTCCTCGAATAAGTCGGCCCGGAAGTAACGCGTGCGCCGGGACTTTTTTTGTTGTTGTCGCCGGGTCATTCGTGCTATCATATCCGTTACCATGGGTACGATAACCGACACGAGAGGGAATACGAGGAGTCGCATCGCGCCGCCGGTCGTCATTATCGCGCTCGCGGTGCTCGCCGCGCTTCCGCTCATCCTGTCGATCGCCTCCTCGCAACGGGCGCTGGTGCGCGAAACCGGCGGGGCGTTTTATCTCGTGCGCTCCTGCACTATCGCCGGCAAACATCTCCTCTGCCTGAGGACGGCGGAAAGCTTCACATCAAAAAAAGCCGCGCTCGAATCGCCCGATGCTGGCCTTCGGCCGGCGCTCATCTCAATGGAAACCGTGGCCTTTATTGAAATCCTCCACGAGGCGCCCCCTGAACCGGAAGCGGAGTCCGGCCTGGTCCCGGCGGCCTATCTGGGGACCTACCGGATCAACGCGTCGGGGAACCCCGGATACCTGTTCCTGGGGGCTAAAGAAGGTTACGTCTACGGATCGCTGCGCTTCCCCGAATGGGGCAGAGGCGTGGCGGAGCCGCTAAAGGGCGTGTACATTCGGGGGAACACCATACGCTTTACCCGCTCCATTACCACGCCCGCCGAGAGGGAGCGGACCGGGGCGACAACGTATTTCACGCAGGTCTACACCGGCGAGTACCGCGACGGGGGACGTACCATCCAGGGGCGCTACATGGTGGGCGGTTCTCCGCGCATGTGGGACGCCCGGAAGGCGCGATAGGCGGAAGCCTCCTTCATCCCTCCAGCTTCAGGCTGCGCATTATCTTAAAGAATGTTTCCTTAAAAGCGGGGTAGCTCTTCTCAGTGGCCGTGCAAACCAGCACGTAGCCGCGATGGCGCTCCACCACCAGGCACAAGAGCACCTTGAGCCTGAGCGCTCCCGCCCGGTGGGTGAAGACGGTCATCACCGCTTTTCGCCCGTCGAGCGTGAACTCGGTGCGCTCGGTTTCTCGGAACTCGCTCAGGGCCTTCGCGATGTTATCGAAGGTCATCTCGCGGTAATATTGCAAGCCGACGTCTTTCGACAGGTTTTCGACCGAGATGTTGACGTTCTCCCTGAAGAGGTCGCCCTTTTCTTCCAGGGGACCAAGGGCCTGCACCACGGTGGCGCCCAGGAGCCCCTCGGTCTTTATCTCCCAGTCGTCCGGGAACACCACCGAAAAGCCCTTCGCGCGGTCGCGGAAATATCCCGGCTCCTTCTTTCCGCATGTCGCTGTGAATACGGCGAGCATGAAAATGGAAAACACCACCGCTCCGGTTATCGAATTCCTGAACATCCGGATCCCCCCCCTATCTTGAATGGACGACCGTATTGCGTGCTTCGCGCGCAGCGCATTCATGAGTATCATATACTTTGAAAAAAGGCAAGCGCATAATGCGAAATACGCCCCGCGCCGGGCGCGATCCGCGGAAGCCGTATTTATCACTTCAATATTTGTTTGACTTTTTTCACCTCGCGGGCGATCATCATGGCCATATTAGGGGAAAAAGGCGAAACATTATGCCCGGAAAAACGACAAAGAAGTCAGTGCAACCGTCCGCTCCGGCCCCCGCCCGCGGGCGGAAGAAGGCGGTAAAAGAGTCCGATTACCTCATCGCGCTCCTGGTCGACGGGGCGGGTATCTACGCGTCGTGGAAGATTTCCGATGACCTCTACGGAAAAATTTTACGAAAGGCCCTTACCGATTATCACGGCGATCCGTACCTGTTTTTACAGGTGACCGCCCTCGACACGCGAGGCCCCGGCGAGATCGAGGACATCCCGGTCTACGGCAGGGAAAACCGCTGGCACATCTTCACCACCGGAGCAATGGCCGGACGGCGGGTGGTACTGCGCCTTTCGTACCAGACCTCAAAGGGAAAACGCGAAGCAGTATTACAGTCGACCGAGCTCGACATACCGCTTGGCGACGCGGCGCTGGTGGCGCTCCTTAGCCGGCCGCTCCTCCACGACGAGCGCCGTGCGCGCCTTTACGAAGCCAGCGGCATACGCGAACAGCTCGACGCCACCTCTCCCTCCGCAAGCTCACCGTAAATGGGAAAGGGACGTCGGCGGAAGGGACCGGCCGCGCGGCTCGTGCTGGTGCTCCACGCGCACCTGCCCTACGCGCGAATACCGCGGGAGCGTTTCCCCGCGCAGGAGCTGTGGCTCTACCAGAATATCGCCGAATGCTACATCCCCCTGCTTCGAACCATGGAGCTTCTGGCCGACAAGGGGGTCCGTTTTCCGCTAACGGTCTCGCTCAGCCCCACGCTCCTGGCCATGCTCGGCGACGGCTACTACCGGCATAAATTCGACGACTACCTCGCCTGCGTCATCGCGCTCGCGCACGTCCACGCCGCGCCCGGCGGCGGCGCGTTGTCCGGCGCGCTCGCGCATCTTGCGGAGAAACTCGAGGAAACACGCGACTGGTGGAACGCGGCGGAGGGCAACCTTGCCGCGCGATTCCGCTCCCTCTCCGAACGCGGCGCCATCACCCTCGTCACCACAACGGCCACGCACGCGCTCCTTCCCGCGTACCGTTTCAGCGCCGCCCTCGAGCGGATTCAAATTCGGACGGGACAGAACTTGTTCGCCCGCGAGTTCGGTCCGGCGCCGCGGGGGTTGTGGCTTCCCGAAATGGGCTACCACGCCGGGCTCGACGAGCTCCTGCGCGCCTGCGGCGTGGAGTACACCTTCCTCGAGGCGCACGCCGCCTACCACGCCGCCGAGGGCCCGGATCACGGCAACTTCATGCCGTTTGCCGCCGAATCGGGACTCGTCATCTTCCCGCGCGAGCTGAAGTTGTCCGGGGCCGTCTGGGCCCACCGCACGGGCTACCCCGGCGACGCGCGCTACCGCGAGTTCCACGCTGACTACACCTGGCAGATGTCCGAGATCGAGCTCTCGCGGCTCGGCTGCGAGCGCATGCCGCTGGGCATCAAAGTGCACCGTATAACGGGCGATGGCATGGAGCGCGAGACCTACGACCATGCCATGGGCGCCGCGGCCGCCCGCGAGCACGCCGCCGACTTCATTTCGCGCATACGCGAGCGTGCCGCCGGGGTCGCGCCCCTTCTGGGACAGGCGCCCGTCTTCACCCTGCCCTTCGACATGGAACTCTTCGGCCACTGGTGGCACGAGGGGCCCGAATTCCTCGAGGAGCTCGCGCGACTTGCCGCCGACACGGACGACATCGAGTTCGTCACGCCAGAGGAGATACTGCGGGAGGGGGTCGATTCCCACGGACGGCCCGCCGAGAGCTCGTGGGGAAAGAGCGGCTACTTCGACACCTGGCTCAACCCGGCCTGCCTGTACGCTTATACAAAAATAGCCGAACTCGCCGAACGCCTGTTCGCCCACAGGCCCAACGCGCGCACGCTGGCGGCGTACCGCCAGGCCGCGGCGGAGATCATGCTGGCGCAATCCTCGGACTGGCCGTTTTTTATCGCCTGGGACCGGTTCGCCGACTACGGCAGCGCCCGGCTCGACGAGCACATCGTCGCCGCCTCGCGCATTCTTTCGGGAATCGAGGCGGGAGAGCCCGATGACGATTATGTTGATGAAAGGGGGGCGGCCTATCCGCTGTTCGCCGCGTCCTCGATCGAATCCATCATCTGATTCTCCTCTTTCCAGCCCCGCAGCGCATGCCTGTAAAAATCGAAGTCGGGCGTTGAGGCCTCGAGCTTTTTAACCAGGAGGTTTCGCGCCCAGCGCCGCTCGGTGTACTCGCAGATGTCGCGGATGTTGCGCCCCGAGAGTCCTTCGCTGGCGCCTCCCAGCGCGACGAGATGCTCTTCGGAAAGATGGCGCGCGTAGTTGCCGAAGATCGCCGCGCGTTCGCGCGCGCTCGGAAACGGAAAGTGGATGCTCTGGTCGAAGCGGCTGATGAGCGCGTGGTCCAGATCCTTCTTGCGGTTGGTCGCGCCGATCGTGATGGTGCTCGCCACCGATTCGATGCCGTCCAGCCGCCGCAGCAGCACCGAGAGCACGCGGCGCGTCGCCTCGAACATGTTCTGGTCGCGCGAGCCGGCGAGCGAATCGATCTCGTCGAGGAAGAGGATGCTGCCTCCAAGGTCCTCGCAGGCGTCGAAGATCTGCGAGAGATTCTGCGAGGACTGCCCGTACCACTTCGACATGATCGACTCTATCGGCACGTAGACCAGCGGCACCTTCACCTCTCCGGCGATGATGCGCGCGATGGTGGTCTTCCCCACGCCGGGCCCCCCCTCGAAGAGGATGGCGCGAGGGCGGTTGGACTCGAAGCTTCGCCGCGTCATCCGCGCGATCGAATCGTAGATCTCGGGGTTCTGGAGCGGCATGATGATCGACTCGCGGATCTTGCGCTTCACCTCTTCGTAGCCGGCGATGTACGCCCAGTCCAGGCGGCCGCTGTCGTCGTAGATGCTCGCGCCAAGGCGCTTGAGGCGCACCGAGGGGTCGTCTTTCAGCCGCGCGTGGGCCGTCTTGAATATCTCGAGCGCCAGCGCGATCTCCTCCTGGCCGAAGTTCCCCTTCTTCGAGAAGTCGGCGCGGAAGTTCGCGGTGATGCCGAAAAACTCCACCTTGAAGTTGTCCAGGATGTTGTCGGCCTTGAAGAGGTTCTTGTTGAGCGCCTGCAGCGCGTAGTAGCCGTCGTCGAATGCGTGGATACGCACGTTTCCCAGGTGCGCCTTCGCGATAGCGAAGAATTGCAGCAGCAGCGCGTCGCCCAGAAACGGCAGTGCGAACGATACCATGGCCGTCCCCTTCTCGAACGAGAAGCGCGGCGGCATAATCTCTTCGGGAAGGTTTCGCCGCTCGATGAAGGCGAACACCTCGCGCTCCACCTGTTCTTTCATGCGGTCGTAGGGGATAAGCTGCCTGTCGTCGTTTTCGCTCATGGGCCGTCCTCCCGCCGCCGGATTCCGCGCCGGCACGCGCACGGTTGCGCTCCTTTTGTATCGCCGGTATCCCGAAAGTCAATCATTTATGGGAAGCGATGTTGAGCATGGCGGACGTATAATCATCCCTGAAGAGCGCGTTGCTTTCATTTCACCATTCCGAGTGCCATTGCCCGCACCCACTACCACTGGCCCGGCGGCTCGAGGCGACACCCGGCGTTCAGACATCCGCATGGGCGGCGCGTCCTGTAAACCGCCTTTTCGCCATCCGGAGCGTTTAGAGGGTATGCAGTCGGGCGTGTCCCTCGCTTTCCGGTGCAGGCAATCTATTGCACCCCATGCTCCTATCCGCCGGCGATGCCGGTCGCGTCCATGCC
>DATIKU010000017.1 GCA_035477215.1 Spirochaetota bacterium
CAGCTTCTCGGCCATCTCAGAGGAGATGACATAGGTCTGGACAAGCTGCCGGGCGAAAGCCACCTCGTCGGCGTCTCGTAGCTGGACCACCGACTCGATAGGCTCGAATTGGATCAGGTCTCCGTATCTCATCGCGACTGCCCTCCTGCTCTTTCGTTCCTTGTCTTCATACAGCGGCCTCCGGGCTCACTACCAGGAAATCTTGCACCGGATACCGCCTGTACTCGGGGTGATCCGGCGTCGCATAGACCATGTGCTCGCCGTCGATGGTGCCGCTCCAAGCCGCGACCACTGTCTTGTTCCGCGAGAGCCCCTGCAGAAGCCGCAGCGGGTCCTGCTTGAGCGAGATGTCAAAGAGGACCTCGATGTTGTCCAGCAAGACCACGTCAGTTGCTGCTGATCCTACGATCTCAGAGAGAAGGCGGGGTAACTGCAGTGCCCGCTGGCGCTCGGTGAGGTCGAGCATGCGCCGAGAAAGCTCGAGGTTGACGTTGACCAGCGGAGCCGCCGTACGCTCATGAACATCCTGGAGCGCGGCGGTCTTGCCCGCACCAGCCGGGGCCACCAGCATGACAAGACGGTGGTACAACTCCGCAGCTTGGCCAATTCGCTTTATGACTCTATCGGCGAGTGGTTCCGCCATTAGCGATCTCCTTTTGATCCAGGCTCGTTATCGCCGGCTCCGCCAGACTTCACCCACTCGTCCACTTCTTTCTTGTTGAACTTCCAAAGCCGACCGATCTTGTGGCCCGGCATCTGCCGTTCACTGATCCACTTGTAGACCGTATCCCGCTTGATGCCGAGATGGTCCGCAATCTCATCTACGGAGAGCCATCGGTCTTCCATCATGCGACTCCACTCACTGTTGGCTTCATCGGTTGCCTCGCAACAGCCTTTTTCGTTTGGTTGATCGGTGTTCCACGTTCCAGCCTTCGGCGTTTACGTCCCAATAAACCATGATAAACAGGGTTACAATATATCAGACTGATGTCCATTGTCAAGCGGTTTGTCCGGTTATTTTCTGTATTTGACCGAGTGTAACCGAGTCAAGGCTTCCAGGACCAGCGGGACCCACCCAGAGGGGTAAGCCTGCCCGAGATCGGGTCTTCACTCACGTAGAGCCAAGCCGAAAGATCGGCTCCGTTGACCTGGACAGGGACCAGGACACGGCGGTAGAGGCAGGGACCGCCGGGGCGGAACCGGAAGCTCCCTCCAGCCCTTTTCCTCCGCCAGCACGGCGTCGAGGTACGCCGGGTCCGACGCGTAGAGGACCGCCTTGCGGCGGGGATGCCACCGCCTTTCCAACGGCCGGTTCACCTTAAGCACAAAGACGGTGCCCGGGTCGGTCCGGCAGGCGATGATGGCGGTTATCTGCCCGCGGCAGCGCCGGAGGCGCGCCTTAAACCGCTCGATATCCATGGCACCGGCGCGGCGTTCGCGGCCAGACGGAACAGAATCTCGCTGTCCACATCGGCGAAGCGCCGCATCTTCCAGCGCCGGAACAGGTAGTCGGCGTTGTAAATGGTGCCGTTGTGGGTGCCGATCATCTCCCCGGCGCGGATCGGGTGGTTGTTGCTGTTGACCCGCTCGTCCCCTCGAGTGCGCCACCGGGTATGGCCGAGCAGAAGAGTGGCGCGGTTGTTTATGCCGGCCAGGAGTTCGGCGAAGGCCTTGTCCATCGCAACCCGCTCGGCCGTCACAGGGCGCTTGAAAAGCCGATGTCCGCCGTCGACATCGAGCCACGCCGCGCCGGTGGCATGGGGTCCACGCTCCTCGCTCAATATCAACAGGCGAGTGAAGAGCCAGGCGAGGTGATCCCGCTCCTCGGCGCGCCGCCGCTTTTTTCCGAAGATGACTCCCGCGAGCCCGCACATCAGGATTTCCCTCCCTGCGGGCCGGATTAAATCGGGATCTGGAGGGACTGGGCGTTGTGAAGACGGACGTGTTAAAGAAAATTGGGGATGTTTGCCGCGCGGTCCGGGGATTCCATGAACTCTATTTCCGATCGGAAAAAGCGGACAAGGGGCGGCTCCTTGCAAGCGTAGCGGAAATGGTTTTAGTATTTCCGGTTCAAGGAGACTGTTATAAAAAATAAAAGAATGCTCCCCCGGTAGGACTCGAACCTACGACCCAGTGGTTAACAGCCACTTGCTCTACCGACTGAGCTACAGGGGAATAGTGCGCTACAGTGCCGACGCGCGGGACGCTCCCGTCGTTGCGCTGTCCGGAACCGACGGGGTCCGCCGAACGGTGGAATACCTAATAGCGACAGGCCCGCGGACTGTCAATCTTTTTTATTATTTCCCGTGGGAAGAAAATTCTCTTGATTAATAAACGATCAACAAATAAGAATAATCACGGCTTGTCTGCCGTACCGATAAAAATAGAGAAGCCGTATACCCGGAACAAAGGCTTTTATCCGCCGGCCGACCGGCGAAATCGAAACGCTCCGGTAGCGTACGGCATGTGCGAAGCCAGACCTTTTACGTGACAGGGAGCGGAAATGCCCGTATACGGCGAATTCGACGGTGTTCATTCAGATAATGCCGCCGTCGCGGGCGCCGGAGCGGCGGCAGGGCTCCCCGGCGGCGAACACAACCTGCTGCGCGAAAAGACCTTCAACGAAGAGCTCAGGCATCTCGTCGACAAGGTTACCTCCCACGAAACGTCCGACCGGACGGCGGAAGATATCGACGGCATTTCCGACGACGAGCTCGTTCGCCGCCTGCACCTTCTATTTTACCGCTCAATGCACCTGGAAAACGCGGGGGCCGTGCGGGAACAGCTTCAGGACGTGCGGCTTATCGAGGGGCGCGATGAGGATTCGGTCATAAACGCGATTCACGAAGGGCTGACGGCGCTTTCATTTCCAGCATATTCACTCCTTCCTTTCAATCTGGAGAAACGCTGTTTTACCCCCGCCATAAACACCATAAACAGTCTCGACGTTTACAGTCTGTTTATAGATATTTACGACGGGCTGTACGCCGCCATCGCCGACGGCGGGCGGGGAATCCTCCTCAGCCCGAAATCTATCAGGGACGACGCATTTCTGAGAAAGCGCTTCGTCGCCAAATCCGGTGTGCTTGAGGACTATCTCTACATCAATTCTATGCGGAACATCTATCGTCCGCTTCTCATCGAGTTCCATGGATCCGGCAGTGTCGATCCCGGCTTCCGCATGTCGCCGATCCTTATCATCAGGATGAAAAAGTCGGAGTCTTCCGAGGGGTCCGCGGTCCTGGACGAAAGGATATCCCGTCGGCTTGCCCTTGCGTTCCTGCTTTATGCGTCCGAGGAGCTGAAGCGGGTCGGAAAATCAGGTGGAGATATTCTGGTTCGCCATTACCGGTGCCTGGAGTATATTTACATGGCATTCTCCCGAATGAAAGGCGGAACGTGTTTCATTTTCAATTTCAGGGAGTATCATCATGCCACGGGGCGTTACCTGTATTCGTATTTCGAATCGGCGCTGCGGGCCGGACTTTCGGGTTCTTCATTTATTCAGCAGCTTGACAAAAACAGGGTCGCCGTTTTTGTCTCGATGAACGACGCTGAATGGGTAAAAGACACGGCCGCGCGGTGGCGCGCGGCGCATGGAGACATCTTTTCCATTTCGCTCCTCGATTCGGGAAAAGGCCTTAATTACATCGATTTTCTGAATAGTTACGTATTTCAATAGGAATGGCGACCGGATGAGAAATAATTGCATTTCAGGCCGTCCTGACGGGTATGAGTATGAGCGCATCCGTGCAATAAAGGTGCAATACTCATCGGCAGACCGTGGCAACGGTAACAACGACGGATGAATGGAATACCGGACACCGAAATCGATCCTGATATTGCTTGTCTGCTGGGCCTTTTCGGCAATGGCGCTTCGCAGCGGCGCGTTAGCCGCCGGTTCAGCCGGCACCTCCGGCGCGGATTTTCTTGAAATCGGCGTGGGAAGCCGTCCCCTTGGAATGGGGGAGGCGTTTACCGCGGCCACCGACGACATCAACTCGATCTATTACAATCCCGCGGGCCTCGGCACCATGCGTTATCCGGTGGCTTCCATCATGCACCAGGAGCTTATCCTCGATTCGCGGTTCGAAAACATCAGCGCGGCCTTTCCGATTTTTTACGGATTCATGGGCGTCTCCAACTCGATCTTCTGGGTGCCTCCGTTCGATAAAATCGATATCGACGGAAATAAAACGGGGACCGTCACCTTTTACAATGCCTGTTTTACCCTGGCATACGGCCAGTCGCTCGGCTTTATGGAGGTCGGCGGATCGGTCAAATACATCCATCAGAAAATAGACACGCTCACCCTGCATTCGGCAGCAATGGATTTCGGGGTGTTGAAACGGCTGTATATGTATTCGCCCTTCGACGCGCCCATTCGCAATTTCGTGCTGGGGATGTCCCTGCAGAACATCGGCACGAAAGCGAAAGACGACGAACTCCCTCGGCTCATGAGGATGGGGGCCTCGTATTACCTGACCCGCTGGTTCGGCGTCAATCTCGACGTTATGCAGTACTTCATCGATGATTCGGACCTGTATGATTTCACCTACGGTTTCGAGGAGAGCCTGAGGGCGAACGTCGGTATGGAGCTGAACTATTTCAATATCCTCGCGCTTCGCGGGGGATATCGCTTCAACGATTCCGGCAAATACAGCCTCGGCATGGGATTCAACTACGCGGTAAAGGACGTCGGTTTCTCTATCGATGCATCGTACACCGATTCGGGAATCTTCGGACCGGTATACTCATTCTCGATAACGTTCAAGCTCATCCCCAAGGTCATAACCGTCGAAGACCAGTTGAAGGCGGAGGCGCATTACCAGAAGGCGATAAAGTACTATATAGCAAACGACATAGATTCCGCCCTGGACGAGTTCAGGAGCTGCAGGGATTACAATCCCTATCACAAGAACGTTAAAAAGAAGATACAAGACCTCGAATATCTGAAGGAACTTAAGCGGAAGAATGAAGAACTCGACCAGAGACGGACGCGGGGATGATGAGCTGAGGCCAGTATCGGCGACCCGGGATATTCAGACCGCCGGGGAGGGCGCACTTCTGTTCGCGATGGGCGAAACGCGCGTACTGTGCGCGGCAAGCGTATCGCGAACGGTGCCCGATCACGCGGCCGCGAAGGGATGGGGATGGATAACCTCCGAATATACCATGCTGCCATATTCGACCAGCCCCAGGACCGAGAGGCGCGCATTGCGGCCGGATGGCAGGGCGATCGAGATACAGCGCCTTGTAGGACGATCGCTTCGCAGTGGTGCGGATCTCTCGAAACTCGAGGGATACAGCATTACGGTGGACTGCGACGTGATGAAGGCGGACGGCGGCACCCGCACCGCCGCGATAACCGGGGGATTTATCGTGCTGCGCATGGCGGTTGACGCTCTGTTAGCAAAGGGAGGGCTTTCGCATGATCCTCTGCAGACATCCGTGGCCGCGGTCTCAACGGGTCTGGTTGACGGAAGGATGCTTCTGGACCTCGATTATTCCGAGGACTCGCGCGCGTCGGTCGATATGAATATCGTGATGGACGATCGTTTCAATTTTATCGAGGTTCAGGGTGCCGGGGAGATGACCTCGTTCTCCCGAAAGGAGCTCGATAGCATGATCGAACTGTCGGAAAAGGGAATCCGAGAGCTTTTCGAGGTACAGAGGAGCTGCCTGCGTTGATTGTAATAAACTACCCCGGCCTGCCGCCCGATAATAAGAATGACGGCCGACCGCGAAGTCCCCGGTGAGACCTACGGTTCATCAGGGCAGGCAGGTCGCATCGATCAGGAAATGCCCGAGCGCGGGTTCCCGCGCTCTCAGACAGGGGAGGGAGCGGTGCCCGTTTTAAATAGAAGATTTACGGTAATGTTCGCGGCGCTGATTGTTTTTATAACGACCGGATGGGCCTACGGCCAGCATTATGTGCGCAACACGACGGTTATCGACTCCCCGACAGCGTATACGATCGGAAAAGGTACGTACCAGCTTTCATTTCTCGGGTACGACAGGGGTGGGGTGGAGCTCAAGGCGCTCATCGGCCTGCACGACAATTTTTTCCTTGGTGCGTCTTTCGACATACAGCACTTCATCGGGAAGGATGTCCCGGAACCGAATGTCCCCGGGGTAATCGCCAAAATCAAGTTCACCGACGGCTGGGAGAGCTTCCCGATATCGTTCGCAATAGGCTACGATTCGTTTTACATCGGCGAGCAGGGAAAGCGCGAAAACACCAGGAACAAGCTCAATCGTATGATATACGGCCCGTACTTCGTCATTACAAAACCCATCTATCTCCTCGACGACGAACAGCACATCCACGGTGGAATGAGGACGCCGACACAACCGGATTACGTACCCGAAGACACGGCCTATTTTCTCGGCATCGAAATTCCGCTTGGCGAGTTTTTCGTGCTAAAATACGAAACAGAGCGCGTTTACTACAACTTCAGGCGCTCGGATGAATGGCTCCATAACGTGGGATTGCGGTTTTCTTATCTGGGGCGGATCGGTGTGGAGTTCCACGTTCTGTGCCAATCGGGAGAGCGAGCCAACCGCATAATTAAAATCGAGTATAATGACCAGTTTTAAGGCTTTTATAGCGGTTGTGCTCGGAGCGGCACTTCTTGTGGGGCCGGCCTGTGCCGCGGATACGCGCACCTGCGTCATTGTAATTATCAATAAAAACGAAGACCGCGTGCGTCTTCTTATCGAGACCGCCCGAAGCGAAGCTGAAAAGGAGCGCGGCCTCATGCACAGGAAAAACCTGGAAAAAAACTCCGGCATGCTGTTCATTTTCGCCCAGGAACAGTATCTTAATTTCTGGATGAAGAACACGCATATTCCCCTCAGCATCGCCTATATCGGCGAAAACGGAATCATCAGGGACATGCAGGACATGAGGCCGCTCGACACGTCGGTGACTTATCCTTCGAGGTATCCCGCGCTGTACGCGCTGGAGGTAAACCGGGGCTGGTTTGCCGAAAACGGGATCGTGCCGGGGTGCCGGGTGGAGCTTGATGGATGCATCGGTAAATAGGATACCATCGTCCGCGGACGAGCGGGCGCTTCTTGTGGCGATACGCCTTCATGGCCACGACGAGGACCTTGTCGCGCACTCGCTCGATGAGCTGTCGATGCTCGTCAACACCGCCGGCGCGGTCATCGTCGAGAAGATGATCCTGAAGCGCCGGGAGTTCGACCCCGCGCACCTGATAGGCAAAGGGCAGATGGAAAGGATCACCGCCCTGATCGCCGAAAAGGACATACGCCTGGTCGTTTTCGATCAGAACGCGGTAAAGCCGGCGCAGATCCGCAATCTGGAAACGATATTCAAGTGCAGGGTGGTCGGCCGCACCGAGGTCATACTCGATATCTTCGCCCGCCGGGCGCGAAGCGCGGAATCGAAGATACAGGTCGAGCTTGCGCAGCTTCGCTATATCCTACCGCGGCTCAAAGGCCTGGGGGGGGTGCTTTCCAGACTTGGCGGCGGTATCGGTACGCGCGGCCCCGGCGAAAAAATGCTCGAAACCGATAGACGGCACATCCTTCGCAGAATCGCCAAACTCAACGACAGGCTCGAAGAGATAACCGAACACCGAACGCTCATACGCAGGGGGCGTTCGGGCCGGGTACGCGGAGCGGTGGTCGGCTATACCAACGCCGGAAAATCGACGCTCCTCAATCTGCTCGCACGGGACGATCTCTTTGTGGAAGACAGGCTCTTTGCCACCCTGGACGCGTATACGCGCGTGGTATATCTCGAAAAGGATAAAAAAGCCCTCCTGACCGACACGGTCGGGTTCATCAACAACCTGCCGGCAAACCTCGTAGAGTCGTTCAAGTCGACGCTCGAGGAGATCCGCAACGCGCATTTTATAATACATGTAATCGATATCACCGCGCGAAACCACTCGCAGAACATACGAACCGTGGAAAAGGAACTGGCCGCGCTCGAATGCGTCGATATTCCGACGGTGCTGTTCTTCAACAAAATCGACCGCGCGGAATCAGTCGAGCTCATCGATGCCGTTGGCAACAGGCATCCATCGGCGATAATGGGGTCGGCCATTACCGGCGAGGGTATCGACCGCCTCAAAAACGTCATGATAGAGCTATACGACCGTATTGAACCCCTCAAATCGTAAAGCGGGGGCCCGTTTTTTCCGAAAATAATAACATGAGTGATCGCGCCGCATCCATCCCCGGACTCGTTCTGGCCGCCGCCATCATCGCCCTGGCGCTGTACGGAACACTTTCCGCCCGCAAAGACGACGGAGTGGCCGTTAAAGGAAAAGAGATAGACCGGCTCGAGGACGCCATCATCCTCGAAGGCCTCGAGATGAACACGGAAATACCACCCGAGTCAGAGACGGCGGATCATGGCGGGATGATTCTCTACGATGAAGACTTTATCGTGGAAGGCGACTCGCCCGAACACATCGCGAAAAAGGACGATGCGGGCAATGCCGATTCAATACTCGCTGGTTTAAAAAAGGAGGACGCTCGATGGCATGCGCGTGATTATACGATTCGCAGGGGCGACAATCTGTGGACCATCGCCAAAAAATTCGGAATCGACCATCGTCTGATCATACGGATTAATGAAATACGGAACCCGGACTCTTTAAGACCCGGAAAAAAAATAATGGTCCCGTGCCGAACCGGAGTGTACTATACAGTTCGCCGGGGAGATACGATTACCGGGATAGCGTCGCGATACAGGATAGGCGCCGGCAAAATATCCTCGCACAACGAGATAACCTCGCTTATCAAACCGGGAATGAGGATTTTTCTGCCAGGGGGTGTCGCGCCGGTTGTACGGCGCAGAACCGTGAGCCAGGATCGCGGCGCAATTGCCGATAACCGGATGCTTAAAAAAGACATATTAAAAATGTCGTTCTCCTGGCCGGTGAGGGGCCGGATTACATCGAGTTTTGGCGACAGGAGAGACCCGTTTACGAAAAAGAGAAGGTTCCATTGCGGGATCGATATAAGTCTCGAACCGGGAACACCTGTTAAGGCGGCCGCAGATGGCACGGTGATTTTCAGCGGCTGGAAGGACGGCTATGGCAGCGTGGTTGTAATCAAACATGAAAAAGGCTATATTACGGTATATGCGCATAACAAGTCAAACGGCGTCAAGGAAGGCGAAGAGGTGAAGCGTGGACAGGAGATAGCACTTTCAGGAATGAGCGGTCTCGCGACAGGCGGTCATCTTCACTTCGAGATAAGGAAATACCTTACGCCTCTCAATCCCCTGAGGTTGCTGAGATAGATGATACGGACAGGGAAAAAAGTCATAACCTTTGTTGGTGTGGCTATCGCGGCGACGCTGATATACGGCTCGGCCGGCGCAGCGGTTTTAATGCGGAACGCCGACCAGCAGCCCACGCTGAAGGTTTTCTATCACGAGCAGGACACCGGCGGGTGGAACGCGGTGCTGGTTGGAAAACTTGAATCGATCGGCATGAAAGGCGAAGTCGACAAAGGCGATATAACCGCCGCGGCTCAGGACAAATCCAAGGCCGCCGTGCGACTGTATCATAACGAGGGGATACGGCAGGGGGAGGAGCTTTTCGTCGTTAATGACCGGAACCTCGTCGTTTCACGCATCGAAGTGAAAACGCTGTTTAAAAGCGCGTCATTCGGACATATGCTCGTAGGATATGGGAACCTGAGACTTGCCCGGGCAGGCAATCGCGTGGTGCAGAGAGTCGAGGACCAGTATTCCCGGTACGCGTATATATACAGCTCCAGGGGCGACTTCTACGGGGAAATCGGCGACGAAGGAGAGGCGATAAAACATTACAAGAAGGCGATTGAGCTGGATCGTGGCAACCCGGAGGCGCATCTTGCACTGGGACTTATTTATCTGAAGGGCGACACGCTGCAGTTCGCTTTCAAGGAATTCTCCGAAGCATATAAAAGAATAGCGCGCATGTACGATAAGGAAGACCGGTACATTCTTTTAAAAAGCATGGCTGAGACACGGTACAGGGAGGCCTATTTTACGCGACTTTCGGGCGATCTAAGAAACAAGTACATAAAGGAAGGCATACGGTACGCCGAAGAAGCGCTGGGCATGCACAAAGACTCGCGCGAGGCGCATTTTTACCTCGGTATGTTTCATTACCGGAACCCGGACCGGTCCGATGTAAAAGCGCGTGACCATATGCTTAAAGTACTCGAACTCGATCCGGAAAACGTTGATGCGTGTCTTATACTGGCGGAACTGTATTATAATCACGGGAATAAGGGGAAAGCCAGATCATTCGCGGAACAGGCGCTGAAAATCGACGGAACCAGTGAGCGTGCCAGGTTTATTAAAAGGCTTTCTGAACAGGAATAATGGCAACATGCAGCTTCCGATAACATATATTATGTCGCATTAGAAAATATAAGCCGATTCGAAGATTTCATGCACAGCGGCGGCGACGGTCTTATGCGAATCATGAGCGGCGCCATGGCTCCTTCCCCATATAAGTACATCACACCCTAATCGGCAAGGATGCTTTTGATAATCAGGGAAAGGTGCGTTATTTTCTGTGGCTTTGTTACGATTATATTCTTCCCCTTGCTGATATCGCCATCCGAAAAGGTGTTCATTTCATCGATTAGCAGTATCCTGATCATCGGGTCGATATCATTGATCGAATCCAGCATATTAGCGACATGAAATTCTTTCTGAATATCGATGACGAGCAGATCGAACGGGCTGCCGATGAACATCGCGTCCTCTATCATGGAAATCGACTCGGCGACAGTCTGTGCCTGGTGAATGGTGTATCCCATGGCCTTGAGAATGTTGCCGGTAATAAGCCTCGGAGTTTCCGCGTCATACAGCAGAAGGATCTTGCCTTTTTTGGAAAACGCGGGCGGGGTTTCGACAAAATCCGAAGAAATGCCAGTAATGCCCCGGGAATCCTGTTCATCGTAGGCGGGAATAAAAACTGCAAAAGTCGTGCCCTCATTTTCAGACGATTGAAAGGTAATGTAACCGTTGTGGCTTTTGATGATCGAGTAGCAGGCGGCAAGCCCCAGGCCATGCGAGTTGGCCCGCGTGGTGAAGAAAGGATCGAATATGCGATCCCGAATTTCCCGAGGTACGCCCGGGCCGCTATCGCGGATGAAAATCCTGATGTGTTTGCCGTCGCGCAGCGGAAGAGACTGTGACGAATCGACATACACGTTCCGGGCGGTGATCGTAATCGTCCCCCCTTCCGGCATCGCCTGTATCGCGTTAGCGAAAATATTATTAAATACCTGGCTCATCTGTATTTCGTTGACCCGGGCCTGCCAGATATCGTCGTCTATACGGGTCTCGACCGTGCAGTTTGAGCCGTGCAGAGAGAAGACCGCGGTGTCCTCGATGAGCTGGCGGACATCCGCCACCCTTCGGTCGGATACGCCGTCGTCCCTCGAAAAGCTTACCAGTCTCTGGGTGAGACCGGTTGCCCGTATCAGGCCTTTTTCCGCTTCATCGAGATATTCGCGTATTTCTTCCGGGGAGTTGCCATTCAGCCTGGCGAGAGAAACATTGCCGACCACGGAGGTGAGTATATTATTGTAGTCATGCGCAAGACCGGAAGCAAGGTTGCCGAGGGATTCAAGTTTTTGTATTTTCCGCAATTCGCTCTGAATATTGCGCTCACCGGTGACATCCTTGAATACCATGACCGTGCCGATGTACCCGGATGATCGATCGAGTATCGGGGATATGGTGCTCGAAACGAGTTTCTCCGTGCCGTCCCTGGAAACGAGAATGCGGTTGTATGAGAGCGTGTCGGTTTTACCTGTGGGATCCTGACGGTGTATCGGCTCATGACACAACTCCCGGGTTTTTTCGTCGATGAAATAGAAAACGTCGGTCAGTGATTTGCCGCGCGCTTCATCGAATTTCCAGCCGGTGAGCTTTTCCGCGCTACTGTTCATCAGGGTGATTTTCCCCTGTGTATCGGTCGCTATCACCGCGTCGCCGAGGCATTTTATCGTTACGGCGAGGCGCTCCTTCTCTTCCGCAAGGGCCTCTTCGGCCCTTTTACGGCTCAAGACCCCGGTCATGATCTGGGATGCCACTTTTATCACTTCGATTACGTCATCTTCCCATTCGCGGTGACGACGATTGTCGGCGATACCTATAAAGCCGTAGAAGCGTTTGCTGAGAAAAAGCGGCACGGCAAGCAGCGATTTGATGCCGATCTGCTTTAAAACCCTTCGCTCGAATGCCGAGGGGATCAGGTTGATGTCGCTGTACTTGATGATCTCGTTGCCCGCTATCGTTTTCATCCACCAGGGGACTTTGGCTTTGGGGATGTTACTCAACAGGTCTTTTTTCCCGTTGAGCCTGTATTCCGTCCATTCGTGAATGCTTTTCAGTACGAGGCTGTCCTCGCGATATTCGTAGAGGAAAATGCGCGACACGCCGAGGGATTCACCGATGGTGCGCAGGCACTCCGAGAAGAATACCGACAAATCGTCGGCCGCCAGCGCCTGCCGGTATATGCCCGAAATCAGCCGTTCTGTTGAAAGATTTTCATCTTTGAGGATGAACTTCGTGGGAAGATTTTCCTCGATGCCGGTGTGTCTATTTTCGTTCATGGAGCTCTTGACTATGGTATGGCCGATTTAAACAGTATAGCCGTGATTTAAGGATTTTCAACGGAACGGGCTGAATTATTAAAGTATTTATTACGAGGAGTGATGTATTGTGGCTCGAAACGTCTTGACGCTGCGACAGAAAGGACTCTATACTCCTGGCCATGTTTTCACCAACGGACTCGGCGAATAAAGCTAAAAGACCGCGTTTCCGGGCGGTATCGGCCGTATGCGTATTGATCGCCGTGCTTGTGACGGGCAATACCCCGGCGGATTCGGAAAGGATTCCGGCAGGCATCAGGGAGCGAAATTGGGCGTATCTTACCGATGCGTCTTTCGATCCGGCGATTCATGCGATGCCCTCGGAAAGGCTGTTTAGGGAATACTCGGTAATAGCGCTTGCCGGCTTCGCCATCGGCGGCGATGGAAGGCTGGTCCGTATTCCCAGGCAGGCAAAGGCCGTCGCCGATTACGCCACGAAAACGGGGTTGAGGTATTACCCGGTGATCGCCTTAAGTTCGGTAAGGGACGGTGTGCGCCTGCTCTCCTCGGATTCGGCGCGCGCGAGGGCCGTTGTACGGATCATCGGATGCATACGGGAATACGCCACATCGGGCGTACATCTGGATTTCGAGTACCTTCCCCCGGAACGGGCCCCGCAACTTGCGGTATTTATCCGCGAACTGCGCGTAGCCGTAAAGTCGCACGACCGGTCGCTCTCGGTTTCGATGGCGCTCTTTCCTCAGATCGAGTTTCCGTCGAGGTGGGCCGGGTTCCACGATTTTGCGCTTTTGGCGCCCCTGCTCGACGAGGCTGTACTGATGTGCTACGATTTCCATCGTAAGGGTTCGGCGCCCGGTCCGGTCGTCGATGTTCGCTGGGCGGAGAAAAACATCTCTCAGGCGCTGGTATTTTTTAAACCTGAAAACCTCTGGCTTGGCGTGCCGGCATACGGCTATGCGTGGAGGGGCTCCACGGTGGAGGTTGTCTCGGCGCGTGCCGGGGTCAGGCAGGCAGAGCGTTTCGGCGCGGTTCGTCACAAGTCTGGAACACTGTACTTTGAGCATACGCTTAATCGGGACGTGCGGAAGGCCTACATCGCCGACACCCGTACTCGAAAAGAGCTTGACGCCCTTGCCCTTAAACACGGGCTCAAGGGGACGGCGCTCTGGCGCCTCGGCCTGGAGGATTAAGCGCGATATTGGAAAAATGTCCGCTCTGGTCGGGCCGGAGGTACCTGGTGTCTTATCCGGAAACGGCGGAAAACACAAGAATTATAGGGAGGATGAAATCGATGGCGGGATTGGGACGCGACCCGGCAGGGCCCCGCTTCATCGCTACGGGGTGCGCGGGGTAATGATTGACACCGGAGCCGGTCAGAACCTCAGTATGATTGAGCTTCTCGCCTTCAGCGCGAGTCCCTGGGAGAGTTCCCGTATCGAGAATTTTTCACCTGTTTCAGCCGTGAAGGCTTTTGGTATTTTCATCCCGTTGTTTCTAAATATGCGCACAAGCTGGTCCGTATCGAGCGGCACCACCGAGTGTTCATCGCCGAAGTTGAGAGCCAAAAGGGCCCCCGCCGTATTGAGCACATAGGTGGGATGCGACGTATCCATCACCCCAAGCGGATACACCTTCCCTCCGTTCAGCTCCTTCGAGAAGGCGACGCATTGCCGAATCTCCTCAAACTTTTCTTCGGAGACCCTGGAGAGATTGTCCGAGATAATCAGCATCCCGTTTGAGATGCAAATGACGTCCTTCAGCATTTTCCGCTCGCTCTCCGAGAGACTGGTGTCGGTATCCCGTATCATCAGGCAGTCGGGGTCGTTCAGCCACAGCCGTCGGTGCATGTAGGCCCTGTTAAGCGTGTTGCGCAGGGCGTTACGGGTGCCGACGTGAGATTCTCCGCCCCAGGTCTTTTCATCCTTTTCGATCCAGTTTGGAGAAACGTCCCCACCGATCCTGTTGCCATCAACGATGCCTATGCCCTGCATGATCGGAATGCCGCATCCGAGAATGAAAGTGTCCCGGCCGGCCTCCTCGCGTGTCGCCGTCAGGGCGCGCTTCATGCGCTCGGCGCGATTGAGCGAATTATCGGCGCACAATCCGGAGAGCGCCCCCGAGTACAGGAAGTCGAGCTTCAGCACATCGTACCCCCATTCACGCGAGGCGGTGCGAATGACCGTACGCAGATATTCCATCGCTTCCGGATTGGTGATGTCGAGACCGAAGAAGAAGCCCCCGCTCCACCCGGGATTGAAACCGGCGTACGCCCTCCCCTTCGTGAGAACGGGAAGCCCGCCCCTGATAAACCAGTTCGGGTTCTTTTTAAAGACATTCGAGGCAATCGTTGCGGAAAGCGGCGCCAGCCACAGCCCCGCCTTGTAGCCGGCGCGGTGGATCTCCTCGGCAAGATAAGCCATTTTTCCGTCGAAACCGGGCTTCATCTCCAGCCAGTCGCCGACATTGAGCTGCCAGCCGTCGTCGATCTGGAAGTAGTCGAGTCGAAGCTTCTTTTTTCTGCATACATCGAGGTTTTCGAGGATGTCGTCGATTTTAAGGCCGTGGAAGTAATAATACCAAGAACACCAGCCGGCCGGAACAACGGCGGGAACGCGAACTGAATGCTTTTTCTTTATACCCTCGAAGTAGGATTCGAAGAGAGCCTCTTCATCACCGGAATCTATTTGAAGCGGTTCCAGGAGCCGCTCCCCGGCCCCTTCCGGCAGACGGAAGTTTTCATAATCGTAAATGACCCGTATCCGCCGGATGCTCCCGTTGTCGATCAACGCGCGAAAGTATACGAAATCGGTAAAGTCGCCGCAGACCCCGGCCAGCTCGCAGTCGCCGGTATCATAGTTCTTGAGTACGGTGAGTGATTCCGAGGCGTACTCGCCGGCCCTGCCGGATGGCAGGTTGTTCAGGTTGTCCTGGATCGCCCCTACGGGATCGAGAAACGGCATATACCACGGTCGGCGAGGCCGCCTCGGAACCTCGCCCGGACGATAACTTCTTGTCGCGGTCCACGACTGGTAGCCGTGTTTGAAAAACGACCAGCTTCCTGGAAATTCCCGGTCCAGAAGAAATTCGACGCGATGAAGCTCTTTCGGGGCGTTTGCCTTCCAGCGGAGGACCGGCTGATATTCATTTCTATTTTTAATAACCTCGATGCCGAAGTTGATGCCCTTGCTCCGAAGGCCCTCCTTCACCATAAGCTCTTTATCGACGCCGAAGCCCTTTTTATAATAAACGGTCGCCTGAGCGTCTTCGAAGAAATTTTTAAAAACCATGTCGCGGCACCGCTTCTGTGTGATATAGAGCCCGTCGACGCATAGTGTATGAATCAGGGGGCCTGTCTGTCAAATATTTTTTAATGTGAACGAAATGGTCGGGCGTGTCCGGGGCGAAGCGGATGGCGGGGAGCTCCAAAAGCGTTGCGGCACTTTCCGATAACTAAAAGAGGATGTCGGGCGTTTTCGGGTAAAGCGTCAACGGTACCGTTACCTGTCGCGGAGAGCGCGCTTCATTGCACGCAGACGGGCGATCTCCGCGCGGAGGGCTGAGATCTCATCACCAAGACTTTTTTCGGAAAGCCGCGCGTCGCGGTCATCGAATCCGCCGTTAAGGCGGAGCCTCACGCTGACTTCGGCGCAGTCTTCAAGCGGAGAATCACCGCGCGACGAAACCGAAAGGAAAACGATCACCTCTGAAAGACGCTCCGAACCCCCTTCGCCGGCGCTCCTTCCCTGCTGTGAATAGCGGTCCACGGAATTCCTGTCAAAACCGAGCGCTGAAACGAATACATCCTCGATCACCCGGTTTACCGATGGATGCTTTTCAGCATTGTAGAGGAGCCTTCCCCTGGCCCTGTCGCGTTCCTCGCCGAGCGCGCGCTCGCGGAGGGCGAGCTGCATCAGGGTTTTTTCGATTTCCTTGATTGTCATCGCGGGAAAGATGGGGCCCTTTCTCAGCCGTTCGTCATGTCGGCGGGCTGGCCTGTCGCCTCAAGCACATTGAACCAGAGGCGGGAATGCGGATTGATCTGGTTGCGCTTGCTGGTGACGACGTCTATTGGGACATGGGTGAAAATATTGTTCCACTGGCCCACGATCATGTCGGTCTTGCCGGCCATTCCCGCATGAACGGCGTACTGGCCCAGGAGCGCGCAGAACAACGCGTCGTTGGGATTCGCCGGCGCGCTTCGAATCATGTAACTTGGATCGATGTATTTGAGCGCAACCGGATTATTTTTGCTTTTAAAGTGCTCATTTATCTCGTCACGAAGAAACAGTCCGATATCGGCGAGTTTGATGTTTCCGGAGGCGTCTCGCCCCTGCTTGTCGGGTTCCTTTACGAGAAGGCCCTGCCCCGCCCCTTCGGCGACGCAGATTACGGTGTGCCCGCGCTTGGCCAGCCGCTGTTCGAGGTGGTGGAAAAACCCGTTATCTCCGTGAAGTTCGAAAGGCACCTCGGGTATGAGAACGAAGTTAACATCGTTCATGGCGAGCGCGGAATAGGCCGCGATGAAACCGGAGTGCCGTCCCATCAGTTTGACGAGGCCTATACCGTTGGGCGCCCCCTCGGCCTCGACATGGGCGGCGTAAATGGAGTCCACCGCGCGCGAAAAGGCCGTCTCAAATCCGAAGGTACGTTGAATATAACTGACATCGTTGTCGATCGTTTTGGGGATGCCGATTACGGCGAGTTTGAGCTTTCTCTGTTTCGCGATTTCAGCGATTTTATGGGCGGCGCGAAGGCTTCCATCGCCCCCGATGACGTAAAGTATGTTGATATACTGACGCTCGAGTGAGTCGACGATTGCCCCCATGTCGTCGGTGCCGCCGCGCGAGGATCCAAGGATGGTACCGCCCATCTTGTGAATGCCCCGGACGTGCTCCGGGGTAAGCGCGACAGGCTGATAGTCCGTTGAGGGATTGAGGCCGAGGAAGCCGTACCGAATGCCTATGATGCTATGGACGCCGTAACGGTAATGGGATTCCATTACGAGCGAGCGGATGACGTCGTTCGTGCCCGGGCAGAGCCCCCCGCAGGTGATGATCGCCGCGCGCGTGCGGCTGGAATCGAAAAAAATCTTTCTGCGAGGCCCGGCCTTCTCGAAACTTGTGGGATTTTCCTTTACCAGCGGCTCGCGGTCGCAGAATACCACATCGAAGAGAACCTTCTTCGCGTCGGCGACGAAAGCGAAATCCGTCGAGGGAGACTTGGTCAGAAGCGGAGAGTCGATCTTGCATTCGCCGATGCTTTCTATAGTAAGGTCGAGTTCTATTTTTTCCATACCCTTTACTTTAAATGCGGTTCTGGTAAATTCAGGGAAAATATGTTTTCCGCCGCCAACGGCGGGGAAATACCACATGGTTGCGAATTACATACCGGTTTCGGTATAGCATATCACGCATTCAGCGTTTTCCAATAAAAGTATCCATTGCCCTCCCCGCACCCATAGCCAGAACGACGCGGTCATGGAGCCACACTGGCAGCATTTTCGCGTACTTGATCAGTCGGACCGAGAAAGGCATCATTACCAAGGCTTTGTTTTTTTTCACGGCGCTGACAACGGTATCGGCCACGTATTGCGGATCGAGGGGTTTGTTAAAGATAAACGGTTTGAATCCTTTAAACATTCCGGTTTCGATGACGTATGGGCAAACGCAGGTTATTTTTACGCCGGTATGACCGTATTTGAGCATTTCAAGCCTCAGCGATTCGGAGAAACCCACATCGGCGAACTTGCTGGCGCAGTAATCGCTCATGCGCGGCATTCCCAGAAGACCGGCGGATGATGCGATGTTCACGACATGGCCGTTGTTACGTTCGACCATGCCGGGCAGAAAGTGTTTGGTAAACAGCGCCATTCCGAGGAAATTAATGTCCATCGTCCGTTTGATTTCATCGAAGCTCAGTTCGAGAAATGGTTTGCCGGTGACGATACCCGCGTTGTTGACGAGGATGTCGACCGGATTGGATTGGCGCAGTATGATCTTGACCATTCTGTCCACCTCTTTCCTGTCGGAAATATCGCAGACGTGGGTGGCGACCTTCGCCTTGAGGGTTATCAGTTCCCGTTCGGTTTCCTCGAGGAGCTTTCTGTTGATATCGACAAGGATAAGGGCGCATCTTTCGCGCGCAAAATTTATCGCCATGAGCCTGCCGATGCCGGTGGCGGCGCCGGTGATCAGCACGGTTTTGTTCGCAAGCAAGGTCATTCCCGGCTCCTCGATCCTGATTGGTTTTTTATTGACACGTCGGAATAAGGGGCATAATAAGGCGATCGTCAATCAAAAATTATGGTTTTGACCGAAAAGTCGGATCGGTTATATTGGGCAGGCGGGCATTCGTACCGGCGACGGAAATCGACTTCGCAGGATGGATATTGACGCCGTGGGGAACATGAAAACGAAATCGCCGTTTACATCTGTGGTTTTCGCCGGCGGCGGCTGTCGGTGCCTGTGGCAGGCGGGGTTTATGACCGAAGCTTCTCCGAAGTTGAAAATTTCCCCGACGGAGGTCGCCGGCGCCAGTGCCGGGGCGGCCATCGCCTGCATGTTTTATTCGGGACGCACGGAGTTCGCTCTCGAGTATTTCAAGAAAGCGACATCGGGAAATAAAAAGAATTTTTATATAACGAAGGTCTTCGGGAAAGAGCCGGCACTTCCCCATTACGCGATGTATCGTGATCTCATGCTAAGGACGATGGAAGGGCCGGCGTTTAATAAGCTTAAAAAAGGCCCCGATATACGCGTCCTCGTTTCTCATCCACCGGCATGGCTGGGTCCGAGATCGGCCACTTTAATCGGTATTTCGGCTTATCTGATCGACAAGCATGTGTACGGCATGGTCCACCCGCGGCTTCCATTAAGACTCGGATTTTATCCTGAAGTCGCCGGTGTCCATGACTGCGGCACGCCCGAAGAACTCGCGGACCTGGTCCTGGCTTCTTCATGCACGCCGCCGTTCACCCCGATAATGAGGCGTAACGGAAAAACCGTCCTGGACGGCGGTCTTATCGACAATGTCCCCATGCGCGCGCTTTCGAAAAATGACGGTCCAATACTCATACTGCTGACCCGTCAATACCCCGAATCGGCGATCCCAAAAATACCAGGCAGAGTATATGTCCAGCCTTCACAACCCTCGCCGATCGCCAAGTGGGATTATACCAGTCCCCGCGGAATACAGGAGGTCTTCGATCTGGGAAGAAGAGACGGGGAGAATTTCGCGAAAACCTATGGGCAAACGGTCGCCCGGTAAAGCGAAAACCGTGGATTATGCCGGTTACGGCTTTCGGCCGCTTGCAAGCCGCGCCGCGAGGCGTAAAAGGCCGCTTACACCGAAACGTTCGCGAAGAATGCGCACATAGAGCGTGGTCTGCGTAAACGGGACCGGTTTCAGCTTTTTTTTAACGATCAATTC